>JAKUQR010000003.1:171533-233921 GCA_022450155.1 Gammaproteobacteria bacterium
TTCAAAGATCGAAAGCTGAATTTGTACACATCGACTCACCGGAGTCTTATGCCACTTCTAGGCTTTACGATCCCATCCACACAGATGATCCAAGACTAAAGGGTGGTTACTAGATACTGTTGTATCGTGACCTATTGTCCCGAATGAAACAGGGCATACAGGTGAAACACATCTACACATTCCTCTGTCTGTTCCTGCAGAAAGGTTTACAATCTTAGTGGGGTGTTGGGAATGGAGGAGAATAGACTCACTAATCCTTCTGAGGTTTAATGAAGAAGTCAACACGTTCAAAGATATTAATAATTCTATTTGACAGCCCGTGGTTGCCATTTCTTTTGACCATTGGTTTTGGATTGTTCGCCTCCGTCGCCGGGACTGGTGGATAAAGTAGAAATATGAATGCAGCACTCCCACCACAGTAATGCATCTCTAAACACTGACTCCACAATCAGTGCTTGCCATCTTTAATTTTTCCCAACCCCAAAATTTCCACCCCACCAAAATTCAGATGCTCAAAATCCCCGATGGTGAGTGGAGACGATATAACGTAATACGATAATTTGAAGATGGGGTCGGTAGGGGTCTGCCCTGTTGACGTTGTTACATCAACCCAAAACATGGGTATGAATTTCTGCGCTGGCACAATAGTGGCACAACTTGGCACAACAATCGTTTATGATGTTCGCCAGATGCTAGTGGTGGAATTGGGCTGAACCAAGCAGAAAAGGCAGTAAATGATGGTTTAGGATCTATCTGGTCCAATACAGCATGGTCACCACCTGTTTTAAATCAATATGAGGCTACCCTATGGTAAAATCCAACTACACGTTTGAAAAGCGACAAAAAGAGCTCGCTAAAAAGAAGAAGAAAGAAGAAAAACGTCTAAAGAAACTGGCTGCGACTGCCGGGAATGATCAATCTGATCGATCCCAATCAGACAACGAGACACCTAATATCGATGGTCACGTCTGATCTAGTCGTCTGAGAATTTCTCTATCCCCATTTAGAAGCGGTGACTTCAATATGGGATTCCAATTATTTCACCGAAACAAAGTAGGGTAAGTAACATGGCTAAAGGTACAGTAAAGTGGTTTAACGCAGAAAAGGGCTTCGGATTTATTGCTCCGGAAGATAGTGGTAAGGATCTGTTTGTTCATCATTCCGACATTCAGGCGGGTGGCGGATACGCAACATTGAGCGATGGTCAGGCCGTTGAATTCGAAGTCGGTCAAACCGAAAAAGGCCCATGTGCAAAGCAAGTTATTGGCGTTTAAGCTACAACGAATAATACATTGGCATAGTAGTGAAGTTTCTAGACTTACTACTCACACATCAAAGGGGTCATGTCTTCCGCAGTGACTCCTTTTTTTTGACTACACGACTACGGTAGACAAGTAGTCAGTGCGCGCTGGTCGATGGGCTGCATATAAGTGATGTGACAAGAGATGCAAAAGACCCTTTACGATTCTCTCAAGGTCATCGAGTCATAAGCTAACTCGATCCCACCACGGTAATGCATCTCTCAACACTGACTTCACAATCAGTGCTTGCCGCCTTTAATTTTTCAACCCCAAAAATTTCCCCCACCAAATTTCAGATGCTCAAATTTCCATGGTGAGTGCATACAACATAACGTAATACGAAAGATGAAAAGAGGGGTGGGTTGGTAGGTCGAGCCAGATGAGGTTTACCACACTCACGCCACAAATACCTCACCAATATTGTTGCGGTGCAGTGGAACGCAATTTTATTCTGCGCTACTCTATGTCATGAGGACTGAGAAGACAGAAGTGGGAAAAACACTGGAAAGTCGATTTTCTGACAGCCCAGTACCTTGTCAGTAAGCGGGTCGATCCTGACAGGCGGGACACTTTTCATTCCTTGGCAGCGTAATGGTCTGCCATTCCATGGCAATGCCATCCAGGATCAGCAGGCGCCCGCACAGTCCGTCGCCGGTTTCAAGGAGTACGTTAAGGGTCTCAAGCGCTTGTGTTGTTCCAACGATACCCACGATAGGGGCGATGACGCCTTCCATGGCACACGTAGCGGCTTCCATGCCGGTGTCGGGGTATAGACACTGATAGCAGGGGCTATCCGAGTTCTTGGGGATAAAGGTTGATACCTGACCTTCCCAGCGGATTGCTGCACCTGAGACGATAGGCGTTCCAGTCGCGAGGCTGACCCGATTGAGCTCGAATCGGGATGGAAAGTTGTCGGTACAGTCTACTACCACGTTGGCCTGCTTGACCTGTTTAGTCAGTTCTTCATCGTCGAGTTCATAATTCAGTGCATCGATCGAGACTGCCGGGTTAAGACGTAACAGGGTGTCACGAGCAGAAGCCGCTTTGAGTTCATTGATCGATGCCTGGGTATGGACGATCTGTCGCTGCAGGTTCGACTCATCGACCCGGTCATAATCACTGATAACCAGGTGTCCAACGCCGGCTGCTGCCAGATACATGGCAACCGGGGAGCCCAGTCCACCCATGCCAATAATCAGAACCCGCGCATCCAGCAACTGCTGCTGCCCGGTTTCTCCCACTTGTGGGAGCTTGATCTGCCTGCTGTATCGTTCGATCTGGTCAGATAGCATGAGAGATGCTTAAAAGCCACTCCAGTTGTTCTTGCTGGTTCAATTGTGCCTTGGCGGGGCCTTCCCGGGAAAGCCCTAAATTGTAAGCATCTGCTGTAGAAATCGAAGTCTATGAGTCAAGAGCTGAAAGATCTGACTGAATTCTGGGGCTATCATGAACGGCGTATTGAGATCGAATAACATCGTGGTTGGTTTAGCGGCAGCCGAAATGGGCGAAGAAACGGGTATGATTCCAGAACAATACCTATAACGAGGGCAGATTAATGCGGTTTGCGGTCTTTGGAGCCGGTGGGCTTGGCGCCTATTACGGTGCGCGTCTGGTAGACGCGGGCTACGAGGTGTCATTCATTGCCCGGGGCCCGCACCTTGAAGCTATGCAGAAAAACGGGCTCAAGGTGATCAGCCCAGTCGGTGATGTGCACCTGGAAAAACCACAGGTCACAGATCAGCCTGCTGAAATTGGTGAAGTCGATGTGGTGATCATTGCCGTCAAGAGCTGGCACATCGCCGAAATCATTCCTGTTCTGGGGTCCCTGCTGGGCGACGCGACAGTGATGCTGCCTTTTCTGAATGGTGTTGATGCGCCTGATCAATTAGCGGGTGCTTTTGGTGAGGGCTGCGTACTGGGCGGTCTGTCTCGAATATTCAGTGAGATCGAATCGCCGGGGGTCGTTCGGCATCTGAACCCGGGAGCCTACATTGAGTGCGGTGAGCTCAATGGTGAAAGGTCTACCCGGGTAGAGGCATTGACCGATGTATTCCGGGCAGCCGGGATCGAGACCGAAATCAGCGACAACATCCGCTCTGCGCTCTGGCAGAAACTGCTGTTAGTCAGTTCCTGGGCCGGGCTGGGAGCACTGTCGCAGAGCAGTCTGGGTAGGGTGTGCGATCAGCCTGAACTCAGATCGTTGGTTGACCGTGCCATGGACGAGGGTATTAATGTCGGACGGGCGCTGGGATATCCGCTGCCAGAGGATCTCAAACAGCGGATGTGGGACTTTTATCACAGCGTACCGCACGACACCACGGCATCGATGATGCGCGATCTGTTGGCGGGAAGACCCTCTGAACTGGATGCCTGGAACGGTGCAATCGTTCGTTTCGGCCAGCAGCTGGACGTGCCGACACCCGTACACCAGTTTACCTACCATGTGCTGCTGCCGATGGAGCGTCGCGCGCGTGAACAGCTTTAGAGATAACGTCAGGTCTGATCTTAGGTAGGATCCGCCCGGTTTATGCGGAATGAGTCCGACCAAATCGGTTTGGCGAATGCCTCGTGTGCTGTTGTCCCTGACTTTTTAGTGCCCGTGTTCTAAGGCACCTTTTAACAAGACTTAAAGGGAGCCGAGGCTGTCATTAAGCAGGTCAAATTACCGGTGCCGCACGACCGCTTTTCACCGGCAGATCGTGACCGTCTCTACCTGGACGCAATGATGCGCGTGCTGGACCGAGAACTCCCAGGTTACGCCAGTTAATCTGTTGTTTACCGGACCCAGAAATCCGGGTTTGCGGTCAGCCACTGTTCAAAATCAGCAAACATGATGTCGATGTTGTGCGGCAGAGTGTAGGCCAGGTCATCGCGTAGCCTCCCCGGGTCCAGAGGGGGTCGGTCAGTCGTTGAGTAAAGATCGATAGTCGGTGTGTCGTCTGCCTCTGCCAACCGGTAACTGAAGTTGGGAAAATACCGGGCGAGTCTTTTACACCAGTCAACCGTCCCCCAGGTTCGGCCCGCGGTAATGTTATACAAATCATATTTAGGATTCTGATGCGACATGAGCGCGAGGAGGGCATCGGCCACGTCGCGGCTGTAGGTCCAGTCCCGAGATTCATGCCGCCCAAGAATTGCTGATTCACCGCGCTGGGCCGCGACCGAGGCCTGCATGGGGGCACTGAGTGTGTCGCGAAACCCGGTGTCCCGTTCCCAGGGTCCGAATATCGAACTCAAGCGTACACTCAACGCATCAAGGCCCGTCAGTGCCGCGATTCGACGGGTCGTAATTTCAGTCGCAAACTTGCTCAGAGCGTAAAGCGAGACGGGTCGTTCGCGGGTGTGTTCTTCGCGGAGTGTGGGAGGCCAGTCAGGTTCATCCTCGTCCGGTAGTCCGTAGGCTGAACCGGAACTGAGGTTGATCAGACGTCGGATGCCGGTTTTTGCGGCCAGCCTTGCCACGGTTGCGAGGCCCACCAGGTTTACCGACAAAACGCTCTCGGGTGTGTCACGCTCGCGGTCAGGACCTGAAGTCACAGCAGCACCGTAGAAAACCTGGTCTATACGCTGTTCTGTCAATGTACTGGCCAGTGCCGCACTGTCGATCACGCTTTCCTGGATATGACGCCAGGAACCGGGGAGTTCATCGAAGGTACGTTGTGCAGCACCAGGCACTGCCCCTGGATCATAAATGACCACGTGCTCACCACTGCGCAAAACAGCCTCGGCCAGGTTCAAGCCAATAAAACCGGCGCCACCTGCGATAAGTGTATTCATTGGGGTCGGAGTAACACGCCCGCTTCAGCGGGTTTCGGTCAGGTCTTTTCCTGATGTCGTTGGCTGGTTATTCATGTATCAGGCCGTCTGGTGTGTAACGCGTTGTTTTCATGAGGTTGCGATTGAATTCCAGATACTCCGATTTGGACAACTTGGGCCGCTGTCCGGCCAGAATTTCCTGTGCCTGCCGCCCTTCGTTACAGAGAAGGTCGATCGTGGTCATTGCCAGCAGTTTGGCCATGTTGATGTAGACCGCCTCTTTGTCTGTCATCAGATAATCGTTGCCGTGACCGTTGCCTGTGGCGCCGAATATATAGGGGTGAGTCACGGGCATGATATGACCGAGATCGCCCATGTCAGTAGACCCGGTGCGATGATCTTCGATATAGAATTGATCTTCGCCGTAGAGAGATTTCACATTCTCCCCCCACAGTTCACTCATGGTGCGATTATTGGTTTGGGGCAGGTAGCCCGCTGTGGTCTCGATTTCAACGGTAGTGCCAATGGCAAGCGACGCGCCACGGACTGCACGATCGACTTTATTGTTCGCGTCGACAATACCTTCTAGTGTTCTGCCTCGAACAAATGTCTCGATAACCACTTCCGCCGGTACAGCACTGACTGCATCCCCGCCATGGGTGATGATGGGGTGGATGCGAATTGTGTCTTCGTCATAAAACGTCTCGCGCAGTAACGCGATCGCCGTCATTGCCAGATTGGCCGCATTAAGGGCGTTGATGCCGGCTTGCGGTCGCGCACCGGCGTGGCTCGCTTTGCCCAGGAAGCGGATTTTCTTGACCACAGCGCCGTTGGAAGAGTTTGCCACGTGAGAGGCGATGTGATCGTTTTTGGTATGACACATCAGAGCCATGTCCACATCATCGAAATGACCCCTGCGGATAAACTCGGCCTTGCCGGTCAGGAACTCGATGTGGTTCTGCTCTCGAAGGTCCATACGGTAGCCTACCTCGATTAACTCTTCGGCGGGAACAGCCATAAATGCGACGGCGCCACTGAGCTGGCTGCAGATGTTTGAGTTGACAAGGCCCATCGCCGCCCCCAGCATGCCAGCAATCTGAGCATTGTGTCCACAAGCGTGGGCGGCACCTGTGTTGGCATCAGCAAATGGGTGATCGGGAATCCTGAGACTGTCCAGTTCGCCGATCAGTGCAAGCGTCGGTCCCGCCGTGCCGCCTGCGATCTGTGCCTTGACCCCGGTAATGGCGAGTTCGGTCTGGGTTTCAAGACCGAGGCCTTTCAGCGCATCGGCGACCAGTTGTTCGGTTTTGATTTCCCGGAAACCGGTTTCCGGATTTCGAAGGATAGTTTCGCCAATCGCGATGATGTCATCCCGTCGGGCATCGATTTGCGCACAGGCCTGGGTCTTGAGTTCCGCAGCTTTAGTCATGAGTCTGAGTATTCGTTATTCATAAGGGTGCTTCAAATAACCGGTAGCGTGTTTCTGACATGCCCATTTCGCGATATACTGACTGTGCGCCTGAGTTGTCTTTTTCCACATAAAGGCGAATGCCGCAAACGTTGTCCTCACTTTGCGCAAGGCCACAAACATGCTCATAAAGTGTGCGGAATACACCGCGACGACGTTGTGGTTTGATGACATAGACACTTTGTATCCACCACCACAGACCGTCTCGCCAGTCACTCCACTCCGTTGTGATCATCAGCGAACCGACGACTGCATCGTCGCATTCCGCGACAAGATAAAATCCATGTTCGCCTTGGTGGAAAATCCGTGAAACACCCGCGAGTACTGTGGGCCGATCCAGCGGGTGATCCTCGGTTTCCAGCGCCATAGCAATGTTAAACTCGACCAGCGTCGGTGCGTCGGCCGTCGTGGCTGGACGTACGGTAATCCTGGGTGACTTCACCGTTGTGAGATTCCTTTTAGTGTTGGGTTACTGGAGTGATTAACACTAGATATATCATAATTGACAGTCGAGACAGGTAATCTTTGGGGCAAATGGAATGAATGAATCGGTCAAAAACGTGTCGTTTATCGGACTTGGTGTGATGGGCTATCCGATGGCAGGGCACCTCTCAAAGGGGGGTTACAGTGTTCGGGTTTACAACCGCAGCAAAGATAAGGCAAACAAATGGGTTGAGGAACACGGTGGTGCCCAGGCGGATACGCCAGCCGAAGTTGCCAACGGAGCGGACATCGTTTTTGCCTGCGTTGGTAATGACGATGACATTCGTTCGGTGACCATCGGGTCGGACGGCGCTTATTCGGGCATGGCAGCCGGTGCTTGCTTCGTTGATCACACAACAGCTTCGGCTGAGGTGGCGCGGGCACTGTCAGCCCAGGCTGATGATCTTGGATTCAGTTTCCTCGACGCGCCGGTGTCCGGTGGTCAGGCCGGTGCAGAGAACGGTATCCTGACTGTCATGGTTGGCGGTGAGCCCGGTCCATTCGAACGCGTAAAACCGGTGATTGACAGTTATGCCCGTGCCTGTCAGCTGATGGGCCCGGTCGGAAATGGACAGCTCACAAAGATGGTCAACCAGATTGCGATTGCCGGGCTCGTACAGGGCCTGTCTGAAGCAGTAAACTTTGCCGACAAGGCCGGGTTGGATGTTAAACAGGTGCTCGATGTGATCTCAAAAGGCGCGGCCCAGTCGTGGCAGATGGAAAACCGGGGCGTGACGATGTACGAGGATAAGTTCGAGTTTGGGTTTGCAGTGGATTGGATGCGAAAAGATCTTGGCCTGTGTTTGGCCGAGTCAGATCGCAATGGTGCGCTGTTACCGGCCACTGCATTGGTCAACCAGTTTTATGCCTCAGTCAAGGCGCGTGGGGGCGGCCGCTGGGATACCTCGAGTCTGATACGCCTGCTCCGCCAAACCTGATACCATGTATTGCCCTTCAATTTTCTGCAGGTTCGCGCCGGATCGGTTGCTGGAGTAAGCCATGAAAGCCGTCAGAATTAACCTTTTTAGCGATACACAGTCCCAACCCACCCCGGCGATGCGCGAGGCCATGGCATCAGCAGAGGTCGGTGATGAGCAGCACCGACTGGATCCGAGTGTCAACAAGCTTTGCCGGGAAGTCACAGAACTTCTGGGCAAGGAAGATGCCCTGTTCCTGCCATCCGGCACGATGTGTAACCAGATTTCATTGGCGGTTCACTGTGGGGCGGGGGATGAAATCATTGCAGATCGGTCTGCACACATCATCAATTATGAAGCCGGTGGTCCGGCTGTACTTTCACGGTCCCTCGTTCGTACGCTCGATGGTGATAGCGGTGTCTTTAATGCGGAAGACGTTCAGAAAGCGATTCGTAACGGTTCCTATCATGAGCCCAGGTCCCGTCTGGTCGTTGTGGAACAGACATCGAACCGAGGTGGCGGCGCCATCTGGCCATTGGCGACGCTTCAGGAGGTTGCGGCTGTCGCGCGCGAACAAGGTCTGAACCTGCACATGGACGGTGCGCGGCTGATGAATGCTGTCGTCGCCTCCGGCGTCCCGGCAGCGGATTTTGCAGCCACTGTTGATTCGCTGTGGCTCGATCTGAGTAAAGGTCTCGGCTGCCCGGTCGGGGCGGTGTTGGCGGGTACTCATGAATTTATCGATGAGGCATGGCGCTGGAAACATCGCGTGGGTGGCGCGATGCGGCAGGCCGGGATTATCGCGGCTGCCGGCAGCTGGGCACTGGCAAATCATGTTGAACGCCTGGCCGAAGATCATGACAATGCCCGGCAATTTGCCCAGCGCATATCAGCTATTCCCGGTGTTCAGCTGGTCAACGAGGACGTGCAGACCAATCTCGTCTTCTTCGATGTTTCAGGGTCACGGTTGTCTGCCCAGGACATCTCTGTCCGCTTGCGCGAACAGGGGGTATGGATCGGTGCAATCGACAGCAAAAGAATGAGGGGAGTCACGCACCTCGATGTCAACCGGGATGATGTGGATGAGGCTGCTGACAGACTGGCCGAGGTGATCAACGGATAGCGGTTTTTGCTGAGTACTGCAGCCTGACCCAGGGCAGCTCCGACAATATCGTGACGTGTACCGGCCGACTCAAGTTGGCGGGTAGTGGGAGCGGTTAGCTGCTCCAGTTTTCGCGCAGTCTTTCGTGGTTCAGGGCCAGCCACTGCAGTGCGACCAGGGTCTTGGCGTTACAGATGCTGCCGTCTTCCAGCAGGGCAAGCGCGTCTGCCAAAGGCCAACACTCGGCTTTGATGTTTTCACCTTCTTCAGCAAGGCCGTGATAGCCGCCGACTGTGGACGCGTCAGTACGCCCACAGAACAGGTTGATCAATTCTGAACTGCCGCCGGGTGTACTGAAGAAACGCCCGATCAACTCCAGTTCTGTGATAACGCATCCTGCCTCCTCCTGGGCCTCACGGATGGCCACGTCACCGGCTGTCTCACCGGTCTCCATGACACCGGCAACGCATTCGAGCAGCCAGGGGTGAGGCCATGATCCAGCCCAGGCGCCGACTCGAAACTGTTCGACCAGGACGATTTCTTGGCGATTCGGGTCATATGGCAGCACAGCAGAAATTTCTTTCCGGTGCATGACTTCACGATCCAGCACTTTACTCCAGCCACCCTGGTAGTGTTCGTGTGAGAGTTTGTAGCGGTCCACCTTGAGGTAACCACTGTAGACCGTGCTATGGTCCTGCACTCGAATCCCCAGCGGCGGCCTTTTCCGATCTTCTTCAGACATGGATGTTTTACAGTGGGGGGATCGCAGGCGTGCCCAGCCTGTCTTTCGAGGTCCCAATCACTTTTTCGATACAAAGTGCGATGGCAAGCAGTTTTTCTTCTGCACCGTGGCGTGCCATGATCTGCAACCCAACAGGCAGGCCTGCTGTATCCAGTCCGACAGGTAATGTCAGAGAACACAAGCCCAGTGTGTTGCCGGAACAGGTATTGCGCAGCGACATCAGGTTAAGCGGGCGGTAACGATCGACCTGTTGAACATCATCGAGCTTTGGCGGGGTGATAGGTACCGTCGGGCTCACGATAACGTCGTTGGATTCAAATCTGGCATTTGCACTGAGCTGCAGCTGGTTGATATGCCGACGGCGCTTCAGGTATTCCGTTGCCGACATGGAAGCACCACCAAGGATTCGCTGAGACACGAGGGGGTCCAGCATCTCGAGCCACTCAGGCATTTCGGAGGAAAGGAACTCGTGGATTTCGGCCGCAGTCACGTTGCCGGCCTTGAGCAGTTCAATGGCATCGCCGACTTCAGGTAAGCGGGCATCGGTAACACGAACCCCTTTCTGACTGAGTTCGTCCAGAGCGGTCTCTACTGATTCAACAATCCCGGAATCGCATTCCTCCCACAGTACGGATTCCCCCCGACCAATTACAAAATCGCCGGTTGTGCAGTGACTCGCCTGATCGACAAATTTCAGTGCTCGTCCTTGGTGTTCAGGGTCCATCGCTGCAAAGCTAAATACCGCATCTGCAACTGTCCGTGTCAGAATGCCGGCGGTATCAAGGGTCGGACTCAGCGGGAAAATACCCTCCAGTGACCATCGTCCAAAGCTGGTTTTGAGCCCGACGTTGCCAGTCATGCTGGCCGGTATCCGAACCGATCCTGCAGTGTCTGATCCCAGTGCAAGCAGCGCGGTGCCTTCCTGCAGGCTGACACCCGCGCCGCTGCTTGAGCCGCCCGGTACGCGGTATGCTGTTGAATCCCACGGATTTCTTGGCGTTCCCCAGTGGTTGTTAACCCCTAAGCCACCAAAAGCGAATTCAACCGTATGGGTTTTCCCGATAAAGACAGCTTGTTGCTCGTCAAGACCTGTGATAACCGGTCCTTGTGCCATCAAGGTGTCCGGAATGGAAACCGGCGAGCCGGCAAAGGTCTGCAGACCGTCGACGTTGTAGAGATCCTTGACGGACACGGGTATGCCCTGGAGAAGCCCGTGGTCTTCGCCGGCGGAAAATGAGGCATCTGCCCTGGCAGCTGCGCTGCGGGCATCCTGCGGCTGCCAGTATTTATAGGCACCAAGCGTGCTGTTGTGTTTTGCGATGGCCTGTTCAGTAAGGTCTCCTGCCGTCAGGTTTCCGTTGCGAAAAGCGGTGTAGAGCTCAAACAAAGACAGGTGCAATGGGTTGTTGACCACGTTTCCTTGCTCCTCAGCGATGCGTTTATGTGGACTGTTCTGCGGTGCTGAAACAGCGGACACCACCAAATGAGTCAAACTCAAGCCGGGTCGGTTTGTGCCCAGTATATTCTGCAAACTGTATCAGATCTTTCACAGATATCGTGATGGTATGGTGATTGTCCAGTGGATGCAGATGGATCACTTCGTGATCAAGCAACGAGCTATCTATAGCGAACTGGACCGCATTTCCAGGGTCATTGATCAGTGCCAGCGGTGAGACAGCACCTGGCGATACACCGAGATACCGGCCCAGTCTGTCTTCGGATGCGAAAGAAAATCGACCGTTTGAACCCGTGTAGCCCATCGCTGCGGCGAGGGCCTTGAGGTCAATTTGGCGGTCTTCATTGCAGGTGATGAGCCACATGGCGCCTTTCTTGTTGCGCATAAACAGATTCTTGGTATAACTGCCGTGAGGGTCGGTTTCACGCAGGCTTTTGCTCTGGGCCACCGTAAACATGGCGTCATGACTGACCGTCTTGTGCTCGATTTTCAGCTCTGAAAGAAATTCAAGCAGAGCGGTATGGGAGTATGGTCTGGAGCCATCATCAAGCATCATCGATCTGTGATTGATATTCATTGCCGTGAGATCTGAACCAAAAAGTAGGGCGCTATAATGGCCAGGTGATGGTTGACTGTATGCGTAGCCTCGATTCTGCCACAGACACTGGAGTTTTCTTGCACGATGCCTCAACGAACCACCCGCAGTTCATCAAAGCACAAGCCGCGTAAACCGGTTCCGACCGCGCGAGATCTCGAACAAGTCTTGCTGTCGGACTTCACGGAACGCTCATACCTCAACTATTCGATGTATGTGATCCTGGATAGGGCCTTACCGCGTTTGTCCGATGGCTTAAAACCCGTTCAACGCAGAATCATTTATGCGATGTCTGAATTGGGCCTTAATGCCAGCAATAAATACAAGAAGTCCGCAAGAACCGTGGGCGATGTACTCGGTAAATTTCACCCGCACGGCGATGCCGCATGTTATGAGGCGATGGTGCTGATGGCTCAGTCGTTCAGTTTCCGCTATCCCCTGATTGATGGGCAGGGAAACTGGGGTTCACAGGATGATCCAAAGTCCTTTGCTGCAATGCGCTATACCGAGGCCAGGTTGTCACGGTTTGCCGATGTGCTGCTGTCTGAACTTGGCCAGGGCACGGTCGACTGGGGGCCAAACTTTGATGGCACGCTGTCAGAACCGAGAAACCTGCCATCGAGGTTGCCGACCATTCTGATCAATGGTGCTTCCGGAATTGCAGTGGGTATGGCAACCGATATCCTGCCACACAATATTCGCGAGGTTGTGTCCGCGTGCGTACGTTTGCTCGAAAACAGCCAGGTCAGTATCGAAGGGCTGACAGAGCATATTCGAGGACCGGACTTTCCGACCGAAGCAGAGATCATCACACCCGCCGAGGAAGTGCTTGAGATCTATAAAACTGGCACAGGATCTATTCGCCAACGAGCCGTGTGGGTGGGGGAAGAAGGTAATATCATTGTGACTGCGCTTCCTTATCAGGTGTCGGGAGAACGAATAGTCGAACAGGTTGCCGCTCAGATGTCGGCTAAAAAACTCCCTATGGTAGACGACATTCGTGATGAATCAGATCATAAAAATCCGACCCGTCTGGTGATTGAGCCGCGGTCGAACAGAGTCGATCATTCAACGTTGATGGCACATCTGTTTGCGACGACTTCGCTGGAACAGAGTCACCGTGTCAACATGAATATTATCGGCCTTGATGGGAGACCTAGGGTCTACGATCTTAAGAAGTTGTTGCGTGAGTGGCTGGATTTTCGGTTGGCCACTGTCAAACGCCGACTTCAGTTTCGTTTAGACCGGGTTGTCAAACGATTGCATATTCTTGAAGGGCTGCTCATAGCGTTTCTGAATCTGGACACGGTCATAAAGATCATACGCAAAGAAGACAAACCAAAGCCTGTGCTGATGCGGCGCTTCAAACTATCCGACGATCAGGCAGATGCCATTCTCGATCTTCGCCTGCGCCAGCTCGCTCGGCTAGAAGAGATCAAGATCAAAGGAGAAGAAGAAGAACTCGGGCGTGAAAATGCTGACTTACAGAAGATTCTTAAGTCCCGGGACAAGCTGAAACGGGTTGTCCGGGATGAACTGCTGGCAGATGCAGAAGAATTCGGAGATGAGCGCCGCTCACCTTTGGTGCAGCGAGAAGCTGCCCGGGCGCTGAGTGAAACAGATCTGATCCCATCAGAACCAATCACGGTCGTTCTTTCCGAAAAAGGATGGATTCGTGCTGCCAAGGGTGTGGATATCAATCCGCGAGAGTTGAATTATCGTGGTGATGATGGATACCTTCATTTTGCTGTAGGGCGCAGCAATCAGATTCTTCTCTCGATAGACTCGACAGGCAGAACCTATACCATGCCGGCACACACGCTGCCATCGGCCCGCGGGATGGGCGAACCGGTCAGCAAGCAGTTGAAGCCTCCACAGGGTGCGACGTTCAAAGGCGTCATGATCGGCTCTCCTGAGACACAGTATTTGCTGGCGACTGATTCTGGCTATGGATTCGTGGCGTCGCTTGGAGAAATGGTAAGCCGCAATAAATCAGGCAAAGCTGTACTGCGCGCCCGCGATGCGGGTGTCCTGTCTCCTCAACTGGTATATGATTATGAGGATGACTGGCTCGCAGCCGTGACCAGTGCGGGCAGGCTGCTGGTATTTGCGTTGGCTGATCTGCCAGTGATGGCCAAGGGTAAGGGTGTCAAGATCATCAATGTCCCAATTGCCCGTTACAAATCGGGTGAAGAGCGGCTGGTTGCTGTAGCCGTATTCCGTGAAGGCGACAGGTTACGGTTGTACAGTGGCAAGCAGCATATGAAGCTAAAACCGGCCGACATTGACCTTTACCTGGGAACCAGGGCACAGCGTGGCGGAAATCTGCCGCGAGGTTATCGCCAACCTACCGCGCTGGAAATCGATCGAGGAGACGTCTGAGACGGTCAGTTCTGTTTGCCGTGTTCTGACACGAGAACAACCAGACCGCTGCCGACCACCAGCAAAGCACCTGCGATTACTGCGGTTGTCGGCAGGTCGTGAAAAATAACCCAGCCGTAAAAAGCAGCCCAGCCCAGTGTGCTGTATTCCAGAGCACCGACGAGGTAAACCGGTGCATACTTGAAACCGTTGGTCAGAGAGTACTGACCGCCGAGGCCGATCAGACCCAGCAGGAGCATTAATGCAAAATCGTTGGCCGATGGTGGAATCCACAGGAAGGGTGCCGCCAAGGCTGAAACAACCAGTATCAGTGCTGAGCCTGTCAGTAGCATTAATTCGGTAGATTCTGAGACCGACATGCGGCGGGTTTGTACACCGAGCGCCGCAAACATCAAGCAACCGAACAGTGCTGCGCTAGCGCCTAACCAGTCGACCTCACTGCCGCTGGGCTGCACGATAAATATGACACCGATAAATCCGGTAATGACAGCCAGTATTTGCCGTCCGTTGGGGTGTTCTGCAAGTACGAGACCCGACAGCAGTGTCAGAAAAATCGGGTAGGCGGCAACGATCGATACCGCGTCGACCAATGGCATTCTTGAGAGGGCAAAGTAGTAGCTCAAGAACGCGACCAGATTAAAGAACGCGCGCAGTATGTGCGCCGCCGGCTTCGTGGTAGTCAATCCTTGCCAGCCATATCGAGCGCGAACGGCGAGAAACATTAGGGGCACGCTGAGGGCGCTGCGGATCAACAGCAGCTGTAACAGCGTATAGTTGTCAGACAGCCATTTGATCAGCGCATCCTGGGTCGAAAAGAGCAGGCTGGCCAGCAGCGCAAACAGTGCACCACGCCAGTGGCGATGGTCGGGTCTTGAGTGAAGTCCAGCCACTGTTTACTGGCACCTGTTGTGGTGACTGCACTGCAGGCAGCGGTCGCCAGCGAGTCGGCTGTACACCGCTAAAAGGGCAGTTTTAGTTCAGGCCGAAGTGCCAGAAGTTGGGTGCGGAATTGTTCCTGGATCTCGGTCAGCTGTTGTCGGTTGTCAGCTTCAAATCGCAGAATCACTGTGGGCGTGGTGTTAGAGGCTCTGACGAGGCCGAAACCGGTCTCAAAGTCCACACGTATGCCGTCAATGGTGCAGATCTCTCCGGTTGGAAACCGCGCGTTCCTGACAAATTGCTCGACCAGTGCGTGGTGTTCTCCTTCTTCCATTTCAAGGCGTAATTCGGGCGTACTGACGAGCTCCGGGATGCTGTTGAATACCGCTGTGGGGGTTTGATTCTGTGCAGACAGTAGCTCACACAGTCGGGCTGCGACATAGACGCCGTCATCGAATCCATACCAGCGTTCCTTGAAAAAGATATGTCCGCTCATTTCACCCGCAAGTGCTGCACCAGATTCTTTGAGCTTTGCTTTGATAAATGAATGTCCGGTTTTCCACATGGTAGGCAGTCCACCGGCTTGTCGGATCGCATCAGGCAGAACCCTGGAACATTTCACATCGTAGATGATTTCAGCACCGGGATTTCGGGACAGAACATCACGGGCAAACAGCAGCAGTTGGCGATCGGCAAAAATAATATCACCGGTGGCTGACACGACGCCCAGCCGGTCGCCATCTCCGTCCAGAGCCATACCGAAATCTGCCTTTGTTGTGATAACTGTCTCAATCAGGTCATTGAGGTTTTCGAGTTGGCTGGGATCCGGGTGGTGATTGGGAAACGTACCGTCTACTTCAGAGAAAAGTTCGGTGACATCGCACCCGATTTCGCGTAACAACCGGGGTGCGATAATGCCCGCGACACCATTACCACAATCAAGGACTACCTTGAGCGGGCGTTTGAGTGTGATATCACCGGTGATTCGTGCAGCGTAAGCTTCAATGACTGATTCCCGATGATGGGTGCCGTTTCCACTGAGCAGGTTTTGCCCCTCTATACGTTTACGCAACATTTGAATCCGGTCGCCGGCCAAGGTTTCGCCGGCGATCATGACTTTCAGGCCGTTGTATTCGGGCGGGTTATGACTTCCGGTGATGGAAACAGCGGAACCTGTCTCCAGATGGTGCGTTGCGAAGTAAGTTACGGGTGTAGGGACCATGCCGATATCAATCACGTCGCAGCCGGTAGAGCGAATACCCGCCGACAGCGCGGTTGCCAGTGACGGACCGGACAGGCGGCCATCACGGCCGATCACAACGCTGTGATCACCCGCCAGCATGGCCTCAGTGCCAATGGCCTGGCCGATCCGTTCGGTGACAGTTTCTGTCAGAGATTTGTCGACAATGCCGCGTATATCGTAGGCTTTGAAAATCTCTTGGGGCAGTTTCGTCATAGGCAGAACAACTGTGGCATCAATTGGCGCCACGCAGTCTAAATCACGATGAGGTGAATGGGGCGTTTATATCACAATGATCTGGTGGAAACCTTGAATCTAGAGTTGTTTGTTTGTGCGGTTCGCACAATCGTTTTTCAGCACAGGAAATTCAGGGTGAGCACTACGACCGGTGGATCCTGTTATGGTTGCGATGGGATATGGCAAGTATTCTGTTGCTCTCAAAGTAAGTCTGACCTCAGTTCTGTTGAAAAATGTGTTGAGCGGATCGACATATTTGCCATAGACTGATTCAATTCAGCGTAAAACGACTGCAGTATGAGAAAAAGATCCAATGCTTGAAACTCGTCGGAATGGTCGGATGCTTGCACCCTGGACCTACACCAGCGAGGAGTTGTGTGAACTTGAGATTGATCATATTTTCCGGCATCAGTGGATATTGGCTGGACATATATCTGAGCTGACCCAAACGGGGGATTATCTAACTTTCAATCTCGCCAAAGAGCGGGCTGTACTGGTCAGGGATGAAAGTGGTGAGATTCATGCTTTTCACAATGTCTGTCGCCACAGGGGATCTCGTGTGGCCCCGGATCGACAAGGTAACTGCGGTCATGTGCTTCGTTGCCCTTTTCATGGTTGGACATATCAGCTGAATGGAGCGCTGAAGAGCGTGCCCAGGCCTCAGGGCTTTCCAGAATTGAAAAAAGATCGTAATGCGCTGGTGCCTATAGATCTGGAAATATGGAATGGCTTCATATTTATCTGTTTTGAAGGCGCACAAGGCCGGTCTGTAGCCAATCAATTTGGTGTTATCAGCGAAAAAATCAGGCCATACAAATTAGAAGAGATGGTGCCCTGGGGTGTCGAATATGATGAAGTCATGGATTGCAACTGGAAATTCTTTCACGACGTAGACAACGAGGGTTACCACGTGCCAGTTGCGCATCCAGCACTGCACGAACTCTATGGACGAGACTACTGTGACATTTATCTGGGGGACGTGCCGATGACCACGGGTATGGTAGATGACTATCCAGCACGTAGCTGGAGTGTTTCGCGCTATAAGTCGCTGCTTCCCAGGCAGGCGCATCTGCCTGAGGAATTTCAGCGTTTGTGGCTTTATTTCGGTCTTTTCCCCAATACGGTGATCTACTTCTATCCGGAAAAAGCGGGCTTTTACATGTCACTGCCGCAGGGGGCGGCGACTACCCGGGTCATCAGCCGTGAGTACCGACTGCCCGGCGAAAACCGCGAGCTCGCGGCTGCACGATATCTCAGTGGGCGTATCGATCAAATCACTGGGCGCGAGGACCGGGATCTGGTACGCTGGCTGCAGGAAGCAGCCGACACCAGTGTATTCCCGTTGAATAATCTGTCTGACCTAGAAGACGGTGTCCTTCGGTTTCACCAGCAGTTAAAGGCCTTGGTTCCTGTAATGTCGCTTGAGGTATCACCGGCATTGAGCACCCTTGCCGACGTTAATGCCAACCTGCTCAAGAGCAGTAACTGACGACTTTGCAATTGAGTGCAATGCGGAGACTCCAATGACCATTTCAGATTTTGTCCCTGCTGACCTATCGGCCGTTCGTGAAATGGACGAACATGTCGTTCATCCCTGGGAGTCTTTTGATCGACCAAACACAAACCGTACGATTATTGGTTCAGGTGCGGGAGTGTATGTTTACGATGATCAGGGAAATCGATTGCTGGACGGACCAGGCGGTATGTGGTGTGTCAATGTGGGTCATGGCCGACAGGAGATCGCTGATGCGATGGCGGATCAGGCCGCTCAGTTGTCTTATATCAGCCCATGGAGTCATCCAACAGCACCGGCGGCGAGATTGGCTGATCGGTTGTCAAGCGTTGCACCTGGCGATCTTGATCATGTTTTCTATACCACCGGAGGTTCCACAGCAATCGACTCTGCACTTCGGTTTTGTCTGTTCTACAACAATGTACTGGGTCGGCCGGAAAAAAAACATATTATCACCCGTCATGATGCCTATCATGGCAGCACTTATCTTTCTGCCGCGGTGTGCGGTAAGCCGCGCGACAAGAACTGGCTGGATACCCAGCTCGACCAGGTCCACTTCGTTTCTTCTCCAAACAGCTACCGCAGTGCCGGGGGTCTGGATGAGGCGGCTTTCTGCCAGAAACTTATCGCTGAACTGGAAGGAAAAATTCTTGAAGTAGGGCCGGAACGTGTCGCCGCATTCATTGCAGAGCCGATACTGGCGTCAGGCGGCGTGATCGTACCCCCAACGGGCTACCATGCTGCCTGTCTGGAGGTTTGTCGCCGACACGACGTGATCTACATTTCTGACGAGGTTGTGACCGGCTTTGGGCGTCTCGGTGACTGGTTTGCGTCGGAGTCGGTATTTGATATCACGCCCGATATTATTACTTGTGCCAAAGGGCTAACCTCAGGTTACGTGCCTTTGGGTGCCGTGCTGATCTCAGATCGCCTCATTTTAAACGTGGGTGGTGATGGTGAGCGAGGTGCAGTGTTTTCTAATGGCTTTACCTACTCCGGTCATCCCGTATCCTGTGCCGCCGCATTGGCAAACATGGACATTATTGAAGGAGAGGGGCTGCTCGAACATGCTCGCGAAGTCGGGCCTTACCTGCAGCAGCAGCTGTCAACATTGATAGACCTGCCAATCGTAGGAAATATTCGGGGTCTCGGTCTGATGGGGTGTGTTGAGTGCGTTGTTGACCATGAGTCACGCCAGCCACTTATGCTGGATTATGAAGTTGGTAATCGAATTGATGTGCACTGCCAGAAGCTTGGTTTGTTGGTCCGGCCGCTGATCAATATGTGTGTGATGTCGCCACCCATCATCATCGATCATGAACAGATCGATGAGCTGATCCGAGTCTTACGATTGGGCATTGAACGGACCATTGACGATCTGGAGAAAGAAGGGATCTATCGGGCGTCGTAACTGTCTTTTTATCGATGGAGGTCCGGACGAGGTACTTAAGTTTCGGGATTGTTAGCCTCGGCATAGGCACGACAGGTCTGCCAGTCTTTGGAGTACAGCCTGTGAATCTGTTCAAGTAGTTCTTTGGGGATAAGCGGTTCGTTGTTCGTATAACGAGCAGGTACAAGCCCAGCGATCCCCAGTATGAAGTAACAGGACCACAGTCTGAGTCGTCGTCGTAAGCGATTAAACCTTCGGTTCGGGTTTTCTGATGGGGCCGGTCGAAAAACATAACGTCCAACGCTGCGCGACAGTTTTAATTGTTTTTCGCTCCAGGATAGATGGATTGGTCGGTGGTCTATCTTCTCATCATCGTAGGAAGTGTCAGTGAAGGCGGCAAGCTGTTTCATGAAGCCGGTTCGATCTTGTTGAAGATCTTCGTGAAACAGAACCAAGGGTTGTGAGCCGAAATGAATTTCTATCATCTCGATCATCCGCTTGAAACAAGGGCCACCTTTCCGCCAGTCGTTTCCCAGCAGTGTGCTCTGGTCCAGGAATTTCTCAAGCGGGAAAGAGCCGCCATTCTTGACGTAGCGGCGATAGTGGGATGCTATCCAGTCGTCATGACGCCTTAGAACTAGAATAACTTTCCCTGTGGGTTCATAGCCTGCGAATTCCAGAACTCTGTGTTCGAGCCTTTCGGCGGCTTCTCTGGAGACGAGGAATCTACCGCCCGGAGACTGCTCAATAATCTGCTGAAATTTCCAGTAACGGTTCCGATGGATATATTGAATGCCCTTGAGTTCCGGGAAGACGCGTTTCTGGAGATAGGTGGAGGCGGCTTTCGACAACCCTACATGAAAGAAAATGTCCTGCCGGCCTGGTATTGATTCAGTCAACTACTGCAGCTCTCCCCAAATCACTATTACTGCTGTCGTTCATCGCTGGCAACAGTGGCTAGATGATTGATCAGGTCTATAAGTTCGTTGTGACCACCCGCCTGAGAGACTTTGGTTCTGTACTTGCCGTCGATAATGATGGTGGGTACGCCGTCAGTTTCGTAACGTGGTGTCATATCCAGCGCGTGCGAGAGCATTGAGTCAACACCAAAAGAGGTAAAAGTGTCGAGCACAGAATTTCTATCTACGCCGTGTTCTGCAGCCCAGTTGGCGAACTGTTCAACGTTAACAATTCTTTTCCTTTCTTTATGGATAGCATCAAAATAGGGTTTATGCAGCTTATCTACAAGATCCAAGGCAACCAGCGTGTAGTACACACGCGCATCAAAGGACCAGGTTTGGTTTAATATGGCTGGCATACGGACAAACTCAACAAATTCCGGTTTGTTCTTAAGCCATTGTTTGAGGTAGGGCTCTAAACGATAGCAGTGCGGACAGCGGTACCAGAACAGTTCCAGTACCTCGACATTGTTGCCGGTATGAACTGGCTGAGCGGTGTTCAAGCGATGGTAGTTGACCCCCAGCGCGACCTCCTGGGCTGCTGCCTGTGCCCCGACCAACAACGACAGGGCCAGAACTAACCATTTTGTTCGCATCTTTTCTCTCCGTTATTAGAACGACGTTCTGCTTGAGAGTTAGGCTTCGGCACGATTGCGGAGTCGGTTCAGCAGTTGTGTTCTCAAGCCGCCAAAACTGCCGTTACTCATTGTCACAATCGTGTCATTGGGGAGGATCTGATCCATCACCGTTCCGGTAATATCAGAAACCTCGTCGCATATTTGTAGTGTAGTGTGCTCTGCGTGGGGTGCAAGTGAACCTGGATCCCAGCCAAGTTGTGGTACCCGCAAAATGACAGCGATGTCAGCGGCTTCAATGGCATGGCCCAGTGCCGTTAGGGGGTGGCCCTGTTTCATGGTGTTTGACCTGGGTTCAATGATGGCGATCAGCCGATTTCGACCTGCACGAATTCTCAGCGCATCCAGAGTCGCTCTGATGGCGGTCGGGTGATGTGCGAAGTCGTCATATAGCTGCACACCATCTGGGGTTTGTATCACGAGTTCAAGGCGCCGCTCGGGCAGCTTGAATGATGCCAGGGCCGCACAGGCCGATGCGCCGGGAATGCCGAGGGCGTGTGCGGCAGCAATTGCAGCCAGTGCATTGGCTTGATTGTGCGCGCCGACGAGGTGCCAGTTAACGGTGCCATGTTCTTCACCGCGGTACATGATCTGAAATTGCTCGTGCCCACCATCATGTACAAGGTGCCACTCACAGTTGGATTGGGCATCACAGCTGAAACGTTCGATCGGCGTCCAGTATCCTGCCGAGAGGGTGTGTTGCAGACCAGGACTGTCACCGTTCGTGATAATAAGACCGTCGGGCGGTACCATACGAATCAGATGATGAAACTGTCTTTCGATGTCCTCGATTGAATTGAAGATATCGGCGTGGTCGAATTCCAGATTGTTGAGTACTGCAACATCGGGGCGGTAGTGGACAAATTTAGAACGCTTATCAAAAAAAGCGGTGTCGTATTCGTCTGCTTCGACTACAAAAATATCTCCACGGCCGAGCCGAGCCGATACGTCAAAGTTTCCCGGTACACCACCTATCAAAAATCCTGGCACAAGGCCGCATTGGTCGAGAATATGTGCCAGTATGGCACTGGTTGTCGTTTTACCATGCGTGCCGGCGACAGCCACTACCTTTCGTTCTTTTAGAATGTTTGCGTACAGCCATTCTGGTCCGGAAGTGTACGGCAGCCGTTTCTCTAGCATCGCCTCGACTTCTTTATTTCCACGGGAAAGTGCATTACCCACCACCACCAGGTCGGGTCGTGGTGACAGATGAGTTGCCCGGTAGCCTGGAGAGACTTCAATATTGTGTTCAGCCAGGAGCGTGCTCATGGGAGGGTAGGGATTGGTGTCAGAACCACTGACCTTATGCCCCATGTTGCGGGCCAATATCGCTAATCCGCCCATGAATGTGCCACAGATTCCCAGAACGTGGAGGTGCACGGTGTTTAAGGTGAAGGAGAGCCTATCAGCATGGATATGATAAAAAGCACCGTCGCCTGACAGGCGATCACCAGCAGGATTGAACCTCCGATTCCGATTTCCATTGCCTGGCGTAAAATCGATGCCATGACGGTTAGTGACCAGATTGCTATAGCAGCGACAATGACCAGTGGTAGGGTCACCACCAGTAGTCCCGTATCCGGGGACACCAGGGATTCTTGCCAGCCAAAAAGCGGTAATGTGAGCAGTTGCAGTACAGTGGTTGCACCGAAAATTCCAGTGAGAGTCTGTACCCAACGTTCGGGTCGCCCTTTGATTTTGAGCGCCAGCCAAATTATGCCGCTGAAAAGAATGATCTGACAGCCTGACAGCAGAAGCCCTCTTATAAAACCTTCTTCTGGTGCTGCGTTGGCAGCTGCACTGAGAACAGCCGCCAGGCCGGTGAAAAGGAGCAGCGATTCAGATCTCGGAATGTTTTCCGTCTGCTGTCTGAAAAGACAAAGTTCGATGAACAGACGTAGGTAATTAATCATATCTGGATAGAAAACACGGAGGTGTATGTCTCATACCGACCACAGTAACGCTAATGATATCATTTCTTCATGGCAGATCAGTTTCTCTACGCATCTCTGATGCGACGCTGTCTCAATCACGGTCCCTAAATTCATTCACTAGATCAGCATGCAAAGACCTTTTTTGAGCCTGAAGTATTTAACACATGACAGAACTGATTCAGACACCTGACGCATTGGACCAGGTCTGTGAGGGCATGTCTCGTTCGCCCTGGGTTGGCGTTGATACCGAGTTCGAGCGAATTCGAACGTACCATCCCAGGCTTTGCCTGATTCAGCTTTCGACGCCGCATCAGACCGTCTGTATCGATCCGCTCGCAGGCCTTGATTTCACGCCAGTAGCCCGTCTGCTGGGCCGTGATGGGCCGTTGAAAATTATTCATTCGGCGCGGCAAGACCTCGAAGTGATCAACCATGAAATCGATGTGGTTCCATCGCCCTTGTTTGATACGCAGATTGCAGCTGCGTTTTGTGGATTCGGTGAACAGGTGGGTTATGGAACACTTGTAGAAGCAATCTGCGACATTAAATTGGCCAAGGGCTATACGCGGACAACCTGGTGCAAACGCCCGCTCAGTACAAACCAGATCGCATATGCACTGGACGATGCCAGGTACCTTGGCAGATTGTATGAATATCTGGATCGAGATCTGCAGAGTTCTCAACGCCTGTCCTGGGCGCAAGAAGAATTCAACACCCTGGCAAGCACAGATATGCTGGGTGCATCTGAATCAGCAGCAATCGAGAAAATCTCCAACGCAGCACGGGGTCTGACCCAGGTAGGCCAGAGTATCGCCAATGCATTGGCGAAGTGGCGTGAACAGGCTGCAAGGCAGTGCAACCAACCCAGGCAGTGGTTGCTATCGAATGATCAGTTACTGAGCATTGCAGCAGCGGCCCCGCTTTCTGTTAGCGAGCTTATGCAGGTTGACGGTGTGGCGTCAGAATTCTGCAAACGCTGGGGTGAAGCCGTCATCGCTGTTGTTAAATGTGGTCGTGTCCAGGCTGCTCAATATCCGGTTCGCGGGCGTGCGCGGAAGTTGCCACCCAGACAGAAAGCGCTGGATAAGTTGCTGTGGAAAGAATTGCAAAAGATCAGCGAGGCCGCCAGTCTGTCGCCGTCAGTTATTGCCAGACGGGATGATATTCGGGCGCTGGCTGCTGGCAAAAGGGATCTTCTGCTGTTAAGAGGGTGGCGCGTCGAGATTGCCGGTAAAGCTTTATTGCGCTGTATCAATAGATTTATCAATTAAATTTGCGTTGCGTCAACAGATATATCAACTAAGGGTCTACACGTGCCATACCCTTGGGTACAATAATCTCGACAAGTACCGAGGATGGGTTATCCGAGGAGGCTGCAAATGATACGCCACTATACGATTCTTTTACCGTTCAACAACACTCAACCAACAGCAACAGTCGTGGATGCTGCCCGACAGATGGCTGGATCCCAAGGCTACATTGAAGGTGCGTTTTGCCGCCAAGTGTTGCCTATCATCGCTGGGGAAGGTATCACCCTGCCGGGGGACTATCTGGCCGAATTTGAGGAAGAAGGTCGTCAGCAGGCTGAAGCCGCGCGGCTGAAGTTTCTTGAGCTACTGGATGCGAACGACATTCCACTTGGAGACCTGAATGCTTCGGGTTTACGCGCGGGCTGGACTGAGATGGTTGGGTCTGGTCCCGAGGGAATCGGAGAATACGGCAGACTGTTTGACCTGGTGATCCTGGGTCGGTCGGTAGAAGACTCAGCTGTCGATTGGAAGACGACCGCCGAAGCTGTGATGTTTGACAGCGGCCGGCCACTTTTGATTGTAGGCGACGAGATTCCTGCAACTATTGGCCGAAAGATACTGCTGGCCTGGAACGGCAGTACCGAAACTGCCAGGACACTGACTGGTGCCATGTCTATTCTGACAGACATCGATGAGGTGCTCGTGGTTACAGTCGAGGGCGCCGTGGTCTCGGGCCCTGCCGGTGAAGACATTTGTCGGCACCTAAAAGCCAGCGGAATCTCGTCCACGGCTCGGACAATTGACCGTGGTACAGGCGGCATTGGCCAGGCATTTCTGGAGGCGGCAGATCAGTTTGCAGCCAACTTAATTATTAAGGGTGCATTTACACATTCGCGCCTGAGACAACTGATATTCGGTGGGGCAACAAGTGAGCTGATCAAGGGCTCTACCGTGCCCATTCTGCTGTCTCACTGACTGTCATGGATGTTGATATCGGTTCCGGGCCTAAGTGATTTAGTATCCGGGTCCTACGTGGGTGTCCACTTGTCGGGTTGGGGACTCAGGAAGTAGGCGTTAGAATCTGGGCCGTACCCACAACCGGCCAATTCCAGCCGGAATTCGTCTTTTGGTTTGCCACCACGTTCTCGGAGTCCCTGTATGAAACCACCCGTTCGAGTCGCAGTAACCGGTGCAGCCGGCCAGATCAGTTATGCCCTTTTGTTCAGGATCGCGTCGGGTGACATGCTCGGGCACGATCAGCCGGTCATATTGCAACTGCTGGAAATACCGCCAGCCATGGAGGCTTTGCAGGGAACGGTCATGGAAATAGAAGACGCTGCCTTTCCGTTGGTGCAGGGCATTGTTGCCAGTGACGAACCGGAGGTCGCCTTCGGCGATGCCGATTTTGCAATGCTCGTCGGCGCCAGGCCGCGCGGTCCGGGTATGGAAAGGAAGGATCTGCTGACAGAAAATGCGCGTATTTTTTCTGTTCAGGGTGCTGCAATCAATGCCGTTGCAAGCCGGGATATTCGCGTGCTGGTTGTCGGTAACCCCGCCAATACGAATGCACTCATAGCTGCATCCAATGCACCCGGCCTCGACCGGCGTCAGTTTACCGCGATGACACGGTTGGATCACAACCGAGCCATCAGTCAGCTCGCCGCGCAGACCGGCAAGCCGTCAACCACCATTACCCGAATGTCAATCTGGGGTAATCACTCTGCAACCCAATACCCTGATATTAGTCATGCTTTGATCTCAGGATCACCCGCGATTGAGTTGGTTGACCAGGCCTGGGTAGTGGATGACTTTATTCCGACAGTTCAACAGCGTGGTGCTGCCATCATCAAGGCAAGGGGTGCATCCAGTGCAGCATCAGCTGCGTCTGCCGCTGTTGATCATGTGCGGACCTGGGTTCAGGGTACACCGGAGAATGACTGGGTCAGTATGGCCATACCATCTGACGGAAGCTATGGTATCAGTGACGGGCTGATTTACTCTTACCCGGTAATATGTTCAGGCGGGCACTACGAAATTGTCCAGGCATTGGAGGTCGATGAGTTCAGCCAGGCGAGAATGTCGGAGACTGAACAGGAACTGCTTGAAGAGCGCGATGGCGTGAGTGATCTTCTTTAATGGGGCTGTCATCGGCCAGTCTCCCAGGTTCAGTACGAGGCGCAACGACATGATCCAGTTGGCTATAGCAGGTGCTGCCGGAAGAATGGGGCGAACCCTGATCGAAGCAGCGCACGAAAACCCACAGACGCAGGTTGTACATGGGTTTGAACAGCCCGGCAGCAGCCATATCGGTCGTGATGCCGGGGAACTGACCGGGATTGGCACTAATGGTGTCAGCATAACAGACCATATCGGCAGTATAGACTTCGATACCCTGGTGGAATTCACATCGCCAGCTGCCACGGTTGAACACATCGAATATTGCCGAGCGAATCGCCGACAGATTGTGATAGGAACTACCGGTTTCAGTGAGCAGGATCAAGAAAAGATCGAACAGGCAGCGCAGGATATCGCGATAGTTCTGGCACCGAACATGAGTGTTGGCGTTAACCTGTGTCTAAAACTGTTGGAAGTTGCGGCTGAAGTGCTCGGTGATTCGGTGGATATAGAAATCATTGAGGCGCATCACCGTACCAAAGTCGATGCCCCGTCAGGTACGGCCTTGCGGATGGGAGAAGTAATCGCTGCAGCGCTCGATCGGACATTGGCGGACAACGGGGTATTTTCGCGTCATGGACGGACCGGTGTGCGGGGCGACAAGGACATCGGTTTTGCAACGATCCGTGCCGGAGACATCGTCGGGGAGCACAATGTGATGTTTGCCAGCAGCGGGGAACGAATCGAAATTTCGCATAAAGCAACCAGTCGTATGGTGTTTGCTCATGGGGCGTTGCGGGCTGCAGTCTGGCTGTCACAGCAGGAGCCCGGTCTTTACAGCATGGAAAACGTGCTGGGCCTTGGATAGAAGACGAGTTGTACCGCGTGAGCGCTTTCACTATAATGTCGATCCCAATATGAGGTATCGCTTTAAGTTGAGAAAAAGAGGAAGCAGGCGCTTCCTCTTTTTTTTGTGCCTTCAATCAGGAGGTCATGCTGACTGATCCAGCGTTACTGGCTCTCGAGGACGGAACGGTCTTCGAGGGTGTTTCGATTGGGGCTGTGGGTGAGAGATCAGGAGAGGTTGTTTTCAATACCTCCATGACCGGTTATCAGGAAATTGTCTCCGACCCCTCGTATGCCCGGCAGATCGTCACGCTGACTTATCCCCAAGTCGGTAACACCGGCGTAAATCAGGAGGATTATGAATCCGACCACCCATGGCTGTCCGGGCTGGTCATCCGGTCATTGCCTCAGGTAATTAGCAACTATAGATCGGAAAGTTCGCTCTCTGAATTGCTTATAAAGCACGGCGTGATCGGTATTTGTGGCATCGATACCCGGAAACTGACACGTTTGTTGCGCATGAAAGGCAGTCAGAATGCCTGCTTGCAGGCCGGTGAGGTCGATCAGGCGCAAGCCCTTGCCCGGGCGAGGAAATTTCCGGGCCTTAAGGGGATGGACCTTGCCCGCGAGGTCAGCACGTCTTCAGCTTATCATTGGTATCAGAGTGTCTGGCGGCCGGTTAACGACTATCGGAAACAGCCAAATAAGCGCTATCGTGTGACAGCTTATGATTTCGGGATTAAGCGCAATATTCTGCGGCTTTTAGTCGAACGCGGTTGTGAAGTGAGTGTGGTCCCGGCTGATACCTCGGCAGAAGATGTACTCCGCTCAGGGCCGGAGGGTGTGTTCCTGTCCAATGGCCCGGGGGATCCGGAACCCTGTGTCTATGCTATCGACGCTATACGGGAGATACTGCGCTCGGGTACACCCGTGTTTGGCATCTGTCTGGGCCACCAGTTATTGGCCTTGGCGGCCGGTGCCCGCACGTTGAAGATGAAGTTTGGCCATCATGGTGCCAACCACCCAGTGATCGACCTGGACAGCCAGCGGGTCTTCATTACCAGCCAGAATCACGGTTTTGCGGTGGATCCGGACACCCTGCCTCAAACAGTCCGGGTAACTCATCGGTCACTGTTTGATCAGTCAATTCAGGGGATCGAGCTGATCGACCACAGGGCCTTCTCGTTTCAGGGGCATCCTGAAGCGAGTCCAGGACCACAGGATATCTGTGCCCTGTTTGATCGATTTGTCGACATGATGGCTTCCCAGCCGGAACTGGCCTGTGCCTAGAAGGAACGATCTGGACTCGATCCTGATTATAGGAGCGGGTCCGATTGTGATAGGCCAGGGCTGTGAGTTCGACTACTCAGGCGTCCAAGCTTGCAAGGCATTGCGGGAAGAGGGGTACCGCATTGTACTGGTCAATTCAAATCCAGCCACGATCATGACAGATCCCGAGTTTGCCGACGCGACCTATATCGAGCCGGTTCATTGGCAGTCGATCGCGGCGGTAATTGAGAAGGAGCGTCCCGATGCCCTGTTGCCGACAATGGGTGGGCAGACCGGGCTGAATTGTTCGCTTGACCTCGCTCGAGAAGGTGTCTTGGACCGGTACGGTGTCGAGATGATCGGGGCCAACCGTAAGGCAATCGACAAGGCGGAAGACCGGCAGGCTTTCCGGGATGCGATGGCAGCCATTGGCCTCGAAACTGTTCCCGGACAGCTTGCGCACTCGATGGCTGAGGCGTTATCGGCTCTAGAGCAGACTGGCTTCCCGGCAATTATCAGACCTAGCTTTACCCTCGGTGGTAGCGGGGGCGGTATTGCGCACGATGAGGCCGAATTCCAAGCTATTTGTGAGAGAGGCCTGGATGCTTCACCCACGAATGAGCTTTTGGTCGAAAAGTCGATCGTTGGATGGAAGGAATACGAGATGGAAGTCGTTCGTGATTGTCGCGACAACTGTATCGTAGTTTGTTCGATTGAAAATATTGATGCAATGGGTGTACATACCGGCGACTCGATCACTGTTGTCCCGGCGCAGACGCTGACTGATAAAGAATATCAACTGATGAGGAATGCCAGTATCTCGGTGTTACGCGAAATTGGTGTCGATACTGGGGGTTCGAACGTCCAGTTCGCAGTAAATCCTGAGGATGGGCGCATGGTGGTTGTGGAAATGAATCCCAGGGTTTCCAGGTCATCAGCTCTGGCTTCAAAGGCCACGGGATTTCCGATCGCTAAGATCGCGGCAAAACTCGCAGTTGGCTACACCCTGGACGAATTGGCCAATGACATTACCGGTGGTGCGACACCGGCATCTTTTGAACCCACCATCGACTATGTCGTCACCAAGATTCCACGATTTGATTTTGAGAAGTTTCCCCAGGCTGATACTTCTCTCACTACACAGATGAAATCCGTCGGTGAGGTGATGGCCATCGGTCGGACGTTTCAGGAATCTTTTCAGAAAGCACTACGCAGCCTTGAAATCGGTCGAGCCGGGCTCGATCCCGTGGCGCCGCCCGAGTCGGGTAACAGTGCCGACACGGCACGCTTTGAACAGGCGCTCTCTGTGCCGAATTCCGATCGGATCTGGAGCATAGGTGATGCGTTCCGGTCAGGCATGACCATTGACCAGGTTTACGACCTCACTCGGATTGACCGCTGGTTTCTAGCCGAAATTAAGGACCTGATTGAAACGGAAAAACTTATCCAGTTCACACCTGTCGGGGATATTAATTCGAAACAGTTGCGGTTGTGGAAGTCCAAAGGATTTTCCGATATTCGCTTGGCTGCATTACTGGGTATGACAGAAACCGGGATAAGGCAGATGCGTCATGATCTGAATGTGCATCCGGTCTACAAGCGGGTGGATTCGTGTGGCGGTGAGTTCGCTACACCGACGGCTTACATGTACTCCACTTATGAGGTTGAATGTGAGGCCGAACCCATGGATACCGACAAGATCATTATCCTGGGCGGAGGACCCAATCGAATCGGTCAGGGTATTGAGTTTGATTACTGCTGCGTCCATGCGGCAATGGCGCTTAGAGAGCGGGGTTACCAGACGATCATGGTCAACTGTAACCCGGAGACGGTATCTACTGACTACGACACATCGGATCGGCTTTATTTTGAGCCGCTTGCCCTGGAAGACGTACTGGAGATTGTACGCGTCGAAAAACCGACCGGTGTGATCGTGCAGTATGGTGGCCAGACACCTCTCAATCTGGCGAAGGATCTGGAGGCTGCGGGTGTGCCTATCATCGGCACTTCACCTGAATCGATCCACCAGGCTGAAGACCGTGCGTACTTTCAGGCATTGTTAAACGATCTTGATCTTGCCCAGCCCCCCAATCGCACAGCTTCGGATGAAAAAACAGCGCTGGCGAAAGCAGAAGACCTCGGTTATCCGATTATTGTGCGACCCTCGTATGTTTTGGGTGGGCGGGCGATGGAAATTGTCTATAGCCGCAATGAGCTTCAACGCTACTTCAGTCATGCGATCAGGGTATCGAATGAGTCTCCTGTTCTGTTAGATCGATTCCTCAGTGATGCTATCGAGGTGGATATCGACGTTGTCTGCGATGGGAGAGAAGTCATGATTGGCGGTGTGATGGAGCATATAGAGGAGGCCGGTGTCCATTCAGGAGACTCTGCGTGTGCACTGCCGCCATTCAGTCTTTCCAGTGACACTCAGACCGAGCTTCGCAGGCAATCCCGCGAATTGGCACTGGCACTGGGGGTTGTGGGCTTGATGAATGTCCAGTTTGCAGTGAAAAATGGTGATATTTATGTTCTGGAGGTTAATCCTCGAGCGTCACGTACGGTACCTTTTGTGTCCAAGGCGACATCCAGACCATTGGCCAAGATAGCGGCTCGGTGCATGGTCGGCGAGTCGCTTGCCCAGCAGGGCGTAGTGTCTACAGTCACGCCACCGTACTTTTCACTCAAGGAAGCGGTGTTTCCATTCGTCAAGTTTCCGGGGGTAGATCCTCTGCTGGGTCCGGAAATGAAAAGCACTGGGGAGGTGATGGGTGTCGGCGCAACCTTGGGCGAAGCTTTTGATAAAGCGCAACGGGCAGCTGGTATGTTTATTCCGGCAACGGGCACTGTGTTAATCAGTGTAAAAACTACTGATCAGCCGGCTGTGGTGGATGTTGCCCGGTATCTGTCTATCAACGGGTTCAGACTGATGGCGACAGAAGGGACGGCGGAAACCTTGGAGGCTGCAGGTATACCGTCCAGCATGATCAGGAAGGTGAGCGAAGCCCACCCCAATGTTGCAGACAGTATTCGAGACGATGAATTTGATTTAATCATCAACACCACAGCCAGTCGACACAGTCGCCGGGATTCCCAGACTATTCGCCGGCTTGCGCTGATATACAAGGTCCCCTATTACACGACGTTGGCCTCGGCTCGCGCGGCATGCGAAGCCCACAGGAGCAGTAGTCAAATGTTGGTAAACAGGCTACAGTCTCTTCACGAGGCATGTGTATATGACACGGGTACTTTTAACGACTGACGGCGAGATACGACTGCAGAAGGAATTGCAGCAGCTCAAGCGCGTAGATCGTCCCAATATTATCTCGGCCATTGCCGAGGCCCGCGCCCATGGTGATTTATCGGAGAATGCCGAGTACCATGCGGCGAAGGAGCAACAAGGGTTTATCGAAGGCAGGATTACAGAACTCGAGTCTAAACTTGCCAGTGCTGAGGTGGTTGATCCCACCAAACTGAATTTTCAGGGAAAGGTTGTGTTCGGGACATTGGTGGATTTGTGGGAAGAAGCCGGGGACCGGGAGGTAACCTACCAAATTGTGGGTGAGTTGGAGGCTGATATTGATCAGGGACTGATTTCTCACAATTCGCCCATTGCAAAGGCCATCATCGGTAAATCTGCCGGCGATGAAATCGAATTCACGGCACCTGGTGGTGCCCGCCGGTACGAGATTCTTGCCGTTCGTACCACACCGGCTGACGCAGGCGGCTCAGATCACTAAATTCTGTCGATCAAAAAGTGCTCAACTGTCTTGAGGTTTCTCACGCGCATCATCTCCGGATATCACTGTCTGATCAGTCTGTGACAGCAGACCAGGTGTCTTAATGGTGATCTCCTGTTGCCCGTCCTCCGCGTGATCGGTTGGTTTGGTGGCTTCAGCGGAATCCGAAAAAGGGACTGTGTCCGGCCCTTCATCATAGTAGTCGCCCACCTCTGCCCGTGGGTCGAGTTCGCTAACAACACCTGGGGCCTGCCCCTCTGGCTGTGGAACGTAGGGTTCTTTCCCGGCTATGGGTACCCACGGACGGATGCGAATACGCCAGATGATGAACAGTCCGAATGCGAGGCCCGCTGTAATAATGAATACAAACAAACCTCGAGCACCAGTGACTCTCATGGCTAATGAACTGATCAGTGGTCCGCTGACCGCGCCGATGGCATAGAAAAGTACAAACCCCCCGCTTGCTGAAACAACATCGGTGGAGTCAAGATAGTCGTTTGCATAAGCCACGCAGAGTGGATACATGGTTGACGACAGGCCAAAGAAGATGCTAACAGCAATCATAATCAGCCAGAAATTCAAAACTGGACCCAGCAGCAGCACCGTCGCTGGAATGAGAAGTAACAGCGTAATGCAGAAAAGAACCGTACGTCGGTCGAACCGGTCTGACAGTCGACCCACGGGTAGCTGCAGCAGTAATCCACCCACCAGTGCCGCAGTCATCACGCTGGCGATATGGTTGACGCTCAATCCGATTTCGTGGGCATAGACCGGGCCTAGTCCCCACCAGGAACTGCCGATCATCCCCGCGACAAGGCAGCCAATGACAGCGGTTGGAGACACGTCAAACAGTTTACGGAGATCGACATTAGGCTTCTCGACCGGGTCAGGATGCGTGGCACGGGTCAGAGCAACAGGAACCAGTGCTAGGGCCAGCATTATGCCGACCAGCAGAAAAAGTTCCGACCCGCTGGGATCACCCAGCTGAAGCGTTTGTTGCCCCAATGCTGAGGCTGCATAACCGATCGTGATGTAGACCGCCATGACGGCACCGCGGCCCTGGTTTGTTGAGCGGTTATTGAGCCAGCTTTCGACCACAACGAAGAGCCCCGCGATGGCTATACCCATGGCAACCCGCAAGACTACCCAGACCCACGGGATTGGAATGAGTAACACCAGCAGTGTGCAGATCGAGGCGATAGCAGCCAGGGCGGAAAAGGCCCGGATGTGGCCGACCCGGTTGATCAGCGAACCCGAACGGAAAGTACCGATTGCAAATCCAAGGAAGTAGGCGGACATCATCAGGCCAACCAGTTCGTTTGGGTAACCTTCTATTTTTGCTCGCAACGCCAGCAGCGTCGTAAAGATGCTGTTACCGAACATCAGGAAGGCAACGGACAGCATCAGCGAAGACAGGCTTCGCAATAAAGTGAGGGCGTAGCGCACGGGTGCCGTTCCGTAGGGGTCGGTGAGGTCGCGAAGTGTACGCTTCACGTATCTGGACTGGAAGTGGTTTTACTGAAAAATTTGTTGCTGTAGCTAGTTTAGGAACTGGTCACGATACAGCCGGTTCCTGGTTGTGTTGTTTGGACGGGTGCCTGTGCGGGTCAGCCAGACGAATCGCAGGCAGACTTAGGTGTACCTTACCGGTCGAAACCCAGTCGAGGAGTTAAAGAGATGGGTGGGGATTGGAAGTAAAACACTTTGTGTTAGGACCGGACGCCCGCGGTGACGAGCCTGGCTGCCGGGCCGGTTCAAGGCAACCGAGGCTATGGGGTCGGAACAGGTGGTGGGTGAGTCGGTCTGAAGGCTCCCACAGCGGTTGGGACAAAACCCAATTGCATCTCTTGGTTCTCGAAAATCAGGGTGTGAGTCGTTGCTTTCTAGGATTAAAATTCTATTTATTTTGCTATATACGGCACACTCCATTGGGAAACTACCCAAAATAGGGCCATGGAAACAATCTGGGCAAAATCAGTGACAGATTTGCCCAAAAATCAATTATCCTCACAGGTGCTGCTGAATAAACGGAAGCTGAACAAACCGATGGTATCCGAGAAAAGTGCTTTACTTGAGCAGATTGAGCATTATTGCCAGACCGCTAGTATTGCGGAATCGACCTTCGGCTTTTTGGTGGTGAACGACGGTAAGCTCTGCAGTCGCTTGCGCGGTGGCAAGGATGTCACCCTGGCCACGGCCCAGAAAATCCAGTCCTACATCAGCCAGAAAATGCCGGACGACGTGGCTTCTGTCCGCGGCAAATCTATCAATCGGCAAGATGTACCTACTGTTACCCGACCCACAGTCCAATCAGAGTCCCGCGTGTCGTCAAGGAAACACCGACCTTTTCGTTTTTACGATAACCGACAGAAATACCTCGCTTTTATCAATACCTGTAATGAGAAATGGAAAATCGCTGAGCGTGCTGCCGCGGAACTGGCACACGTTCAACCCACACCACCTGCTTTTCGACTTTTTGATGCCGGTTCGGGTGATGGCACCCTAATGAGTCATTTGATGCGTGCAATGCATCGCCGGTTCCCGACCATGCCGTTCTTTGTGGTGGGTAAGGAAATCAGCCTGGAGGATGTTCGGCTGTGCCTTGAAAAACTTCCTGACAGATTTGTAGAACATCCTGCCAGCGTCGTGATTCTGACTAATCTGTACTACTCCGAAGCACCGTGGCTGATGCCAAGAGATGTGGCTAAGGCCGCGGCTTTGAATTGGCAGGAGATAGAACTGGAGGGCAGTTCGTCTTACGAATATGGCGAGCAACTGAGAGCGCTCGACAGTCTTCTAGTGGACGGCTGGCAAACAAAAGCCAGTGAAAAAACGGGAAACCCGACTTACGTGCGACCGTCCGTTCTCGTGCTCTACCGGGCCGATAACCGGTTTCTACTAGACAGTGTCATTCCGCAGCGGGGTCAGGTGCGGGGAGATTACGATCTGTTGTTGGCCTCACAGCCCTGGCGAAACCGAATGAGCCTTGATTTTAAGGTCGGCAAAATACTCGCACCATTGGTCCGTAGCCTGGGCCCCGGTGGACGTCTGCTGGCGGTTCAGTCTTATGGTCATGATCCGAGTTCGGAATTGATTAACCAGATCTGGCCCGAAGAACAGATAACCGGCCAGAATCGACATGAACTCATTGCGGCCTTGAAAGAAGAATTGGCGCGGGATGCCCGTTTGTTCAATTTCAATGCGGGTTCCGATGCACGATCGGTATTCAGTTACCGGATGCATACTCTGCCGGATGAGATATCAAGCAGTATTGGCACTTCGACCCTGTTTGCGGCCTGGAACGCAGCAATTTATGTGGCGCAGATAGAAGATGAGCGTCTGGAGTCCGTGGTTTCAACCGGCAAATATTTGGAGATAACGGCCAAAGCACTCCAGGAGCACAACGGCCTTTGGTTTAATGATGAGTCCTTTGTTGTATCACGCCGACGAAAGTAAGACTTAAAATCAGTCCGGGGTGTCCTGACAATCCGCAGTGGTATTTCCCTCCCCGACGGGTACTGGGTCGGTTAAGATCGCCAATCCACAGCCGCCCATAAAATGGGTGTTTGTTCTTCGCAGGTTCACCGGGTCGGATACCAGTTATGTCTCTCGTACGAATGGATGCGGTCAGTCTTGATTTTGGCGCTCATAAGTTGTTCCGTGAGACGGACTTCTCCATTGATGCGGGGGAGCGCGTATGTCTAGTCGGACGCAACGGCGCAGGTAAAACATCCATGCTGAAACTCGTGACGGGTGAGCTCGAACCCGATCGCGGTGAAGTGATACGGCAGGGTGAACTGTGTATCAGTCAGCTGGAACAGGATTTAACCATCGACATGACCGCCACCGTATCTGAGTTTGTTGCTCAGGGCTTGTCAGAGATCGAGCAGCTGTGCCGCGAATACCGCCAACAATCTCAAATGTCGCTGGATACCCAGGGGCTTAGACAACTCGAAGCACTGCATGACCACATAGAAACACATGGTGGATGGAGCTCGGGTCAGCGGGTCGCAGCAGTGTGCTCGGAAATGAATTTGCCGGTCGACAAGCCAATGCGGGAGCTTTCGGGTGGCTGGAGCCGACGTGTCGAACTGGCGCGTGCACTGGTGAGCAGTCCTGACCTCCTGCTTCTGGATGAACCAACAAACCATCTCGATTTTGCGACCATAGACTGGTTGGAACGGCGTGTGTTGTCATTTCCCGGGGCGGTACTGTTTATTACACACGACAGAGCGTTGCTTCAGAAAGTCGCCAGCCGAATTATCGAAATAGACCGGGGAAAATTGGTCAGTTACCCCGGTGACTACCGGCGGTTTCTACAGGCTAAACAACAGGCCATAGCAACTGAGGACCGTACGAACCACGAATTTGACCGAAAACTCGCACAGGAGGAAGCCTGGATTCGGGAAGGGATCAAGGCCCGGCGGACTCGTAATGAAGGCCGTGTCAGATCGCTGTATGCCATGCGCGAACAACATGCGCAGCGTGTCAGACGTGAGCATGACCCGCGAATCCATATCGAGGAGGCGGAACTCTCAGGTCGCAAAGTCCTGGAGGCATACAAGATTTCATTCCGCCACGACGATCGACCTCTGATCGAAGATTTTACATTCAGGTTGATGCGTGGTGATCGGATCGGTCTAATCGGCAACAACGGTGTAGGCAAGAGCACGCTGTTGAATCTGTTTATGGGCCAACTGTCATCAGACAGCGGCACCATCAAGTGGGGCGCAAATCTTGAGATTGGATATTTTAGTCAGCACCGGCGGGAGGTTGGGCTCGATCTGGACAAAACTGTGGCACAGGTTGTCGGCGATGGGCAGGATTATGTACTGATAAATGGTCGAGCCCGCCATGTCGTCGGGTACCTGCGGGGTTTTTTGTTTACCGCGAAAAGAGCGCTTACACCGGTTCGGGCATTGTCAGGTGGCGAGCGTAACCGTGTACTGCTGGCTCGATTATTTACCAGACCCTCTAATCTTCTGGTGCTTGATGAACCCACAAACGACCTCGATGTAGAGACCCTGGAGGTGCTTGAAACGAAGCTGACTGAATTCAGCGGCACGTTGATCGCCGTCAGTCATGACCGCGATTTTTTGGACAATGTGGTGGACAGCGTACTGGTGTTCGAAAAGGACGGGCAGATCAGAAAATATGCCGGTGGTTACAGTGATTGGGTCCGCCGGAATCGGGAACTGGCCTCCACGGACGACCCGAAGGGGGAGTCCCGGCTCGCAGCGGCGGAGTCTGCCAGAAAGCGGCCCACGGCGCGCAAGTTGACCTACAAATTGCAACTCGAACTCGATGAACTGCCCGGACGGATTGAGTACCTGGAGCAGCAGGTAGAGGAACTTCAGAACCAAACGAATGACAACGGCTTTTATTTACAGCCTTATGCGCAGACACAACCCGTCCTCGATGCACTGCAGGCGCTGGAGGTCGAGATAGAAGAAGCGATCATGAGATGGTCTGAGCTTGAAGACATGCGGGACACCCTGGAACATCAATCTTGAGATTTCGTGTTCTCAGTGTTGTCAGCTGGTCCAACGCGTCTTGAGCAAGATCATGAATCTGCTGCAAAAATTTTGGGATCGGCATGTCGTGCTGTTAATGCTGACAGCTTTGTTCTGGGCGGGGAATGCGGTTGCCGGACGTATTGCAATCGATGATGTGTCACCTTTTTTGCTGAGTTTCCTGCGCTGGTTCATTTTGTTGATTTTTTTGTGGACACTCTACTGGAAGGACATAAAGGCAGCCTGGCCGCAGCTGCGAGATCGTTGGCTCTACCTCACTTTGATGGGCGGGGTCGGACTCGCCGGCTTTAACCTGGTTTTCTACAAAGCAGCGCATTACACGACGGCCGTAAATATTGGCATTCTGCAGGGATCGATCCCACTGATTGTGCTGTTGGCTGCATACTTGATTTACCACAGCCGTATTACCATCGTGCAACTCGTTGGGGTGTTGGTGGGCCTGGCCGGTGTGATCATGGTGGCTATAGGCGGTGTACCCGGTACGGTAAAGGATATTCTGTTCAATAGAGGGGATCTTATGATGGCCGCAGCGTGTGTACTGTATGCTGGTTATACTGTTGGTCTTAAGAGTCGACCAGCGGTTACCGGGCTGGTGGTATTTTCCGTTCTGTGCCTGCCGGCTGCTCTTTTTTCATTGCCTTTCGCGATATTCGAGATCTTATCGGCACAGGTATTAATGCCGACCGCGACGGGGTGGTATGTGATCGCTTACGTAGTGTTTCTCCCGTCATTTCTTGCGCAGCTGTTTTACCTGCGCAGTGTTGATCTCGTGGGTCCGGGCAGGACTGGAATGTTCGTGAACCTGACACCGGTATTCGCGGCATGCCTGGCTGTGTTGTTGCTGAATGAATCATTTCAGCTCTATCATGGTGCCGCCTTGTTACTGGTTCTCGGAGGCTTATGGCTGTCAAAGGAGCGCGCAAGTCGTAAGGTGGAATCGACTGCGAACTAGAGAACGACAATACGGCCTGGATTGACCTTTTGACTACAGATCGAAAACTCTATCGCCAGGGTATTCTGCTGCTGGTTGGGTCAGCACTTTTCCTGAGCACCTCGGGGATTGCCCTTCGTTCAATTGAGCAAGCCAACGGGTGGCAGATACTGTTTTACAGATCCATTGCCCTAAGCATCACCGTTTTCCTGTTCTTGACTTACCAGAAGCGCAGAGCAGTTCTGGATGAGTTTCGAGACCTGGGTTGGAATGACGTTGTGATGGTAGTATTTTTTGGTACGGGAATGGTGGCTTATGTTTTTGCACTGCTGTATATCACGGTTGCCAATGCCCTGTTTATTCTCAGTTCTACACCATTTGTCGCGGGAATTCTCGGCTGGATCGTGTTACGCGAGCGGGTGGCAGCACGGACCTGGTTTGCCATTGCAGCTTCTATTGTCGGACTCGTAATCATGGTTGGCAGCGGCATGGCCAGCGGCCATATCTTGGGCAACCTGATCGCCATGTATATTCCGATTGCTTATGCTGTGATGATCGTCGCTGTCCGGCGTTCCAAACGTGAGAGCATGCTGGGTGCTGTGTGTCTTGGGGGCCTTGTCGCCGCTGGCTTGTCTGCTGTATTTATCACTGATTACGCACTGACACCCAGAGACTTCGGTATATCAATTTATCTTGGAATCTTCCAGGTGGGTGTCGGTTTTACACTGATGGTCCTAGGGACACGATTTGTGCCTGCGGCTCAGGTCGGTCTGTTGTCTCTAGTTGAACCGGTGCTGGCACCCCTGTGGGTATGGCTGAGTGTCGGCGAGGTTCCCGCAGCCACAACACTTCTGGGAGGCGCAATCATATTCTTAGCTATAGCCTCTTACAGCACGCTGAATATACTAAAGCCACAGAATTCGGCCCACTACGAGGCCAGCGACTAGACTCTTTAAAGGTCGACTTTATTCAATGGCCTGGTAGGCGGCCGACTGCATATCGTTACGCATGGGCGAATTGACACCGAGGTTTTGGGTCATGACAACTCCAATAAAATCTTCTGTCCGATCGACCCAGTAGTAGGTGCCTGCAGCACCGGCCCAACCGCCCTCACCCATACTGGTTAGGTGGATCGCATCACCTGGATTGACCATGACTCGGCCCAGAAGGTTCCACCCGTATCCGGGACTCGGGAAAGGTCCTACTGCAATGGGTATCAATTCTGTTGGCAAGCGGTTGTACCAGGCAAATTCAAGCATCTTACGCGAGATCAGCCTGTGGCCGGATCGGGTCTGACCGTGTCGAGTCATCAGGGCGAACTCAAGATAATCCTCGGCGGTGGAGAACAAGCCATGACCCCCGCGCGCTGTTGCGGAAGTCGAGTTTGAAGGATAAGCCGCTTCACAGTCTCTTCTTTTAAGCGGTGGGTTCGAAAAAGGATCATCCAGGATCTCATCGAGGGATTTTCCATGCATCGGCATCAGCCGGTTCAGGTTGTCATTTGCAACAAAAAAACCAGTCTCGTGCATGCCCAAGGGCTCAAACAGATAGCGCTGTAGCACCTGGTCGAGTGATTCATTCATGACGATTTCGATTATTCGGGCCAGTACATCAGTTGAACAGCTGTAATGCCATCGGCTGCCAGGCTCAAAGGCAATGGGCAGTGTGGACAGGATGTCGACATAGTCGGCCAGAGACCGGCTTCCGTCCTCCGCCAGATTGTGTTCCCGGTAAAGTTCACCCACCGGACAACCGGGCATAAACCCATAGGAAAGCCCTGAACGATGGGTGAATAGATGTTCCACAGTAATCGGGCCGTCAGTGGGGGCGCGGTTTCCATTTGTGCCCAGAATATCCGGTTGCTTGAATTCAGGTATGAATTTCGCGATGGGATCAAAAAGATGCAGTCGGCCTTGTTCCATCAGTATCAGTCCCATGGCCGATACGATCGGTTTCGTCATCGAGTAAATCCGATAGATGGGCTTATCTGGTAAAGGTGTCTTGTCTTCGTAGCTGGCTTGTCCCACCTTTCCCGAACTGAGAATTGCGCCACGTAGATAGATCAGCCATTCGATGCTGCTGAATTCAGTCGCGTCGGTGTAGTGTTGTGCGATCTGTTCTATTCTGTCGATGCGTTGGTGTGTCGTTGTCATGAGCAGGAGCTGGGTGATTTCGGGTAGGGACTATGGTTTGGCCAGGCAGCCACCGTCAACAACGAGTTCCGACCCGGTGATAAAAGAAGCCTCGTCAGATAAAAGGAAAAGACAAGCGTTAGCGATATCCTGCGTCTGACCGACACGCCCCAAAGGTACATGTTGCTCGACCGCGTTGAATGCTATCGGGTCTTTTTTCCAGCGCGCCTGCATGGGCGAGAGTACCGGGCCAGGCAGAATAGTGTTTGACCGTATTCCATTTTTAGCGAACTGGATTGCAAGCGATTTAGACAGGCGAATCACCCCTGCCTTCGAGACCCCATAGGCATCCTGAGGTTGTGCATCGCCCCGCAGTGCGTCAATGGATGCGATATGAACCAGGGCACCACCACCGGATTCACGTATGGCTGGAACTGCATAACGGCTGGTCAGGGCGAACGATTTCAGGTTGATGTCTATCACCCGATCCCAGGTGTCGATGTCAATATCGACAACAGACTTGTCCTGTCCGAACCACAGAACACCGGTTGCATTGACCAGATAGTCCAGTCGCCCAAACTCAGACACAGTTTGGCGGGTGAAGTCTTCCACGAATGTCTCATCCGTAACATCACCCTGAAAATACCGTACTCGACCGATACCTTTGCTCAATGAATCCGGCTGTGGTTTAAGATCCACCAGGGAGACATTGACTTCTCGGTCCAGCAGGTCGGTTGCAATATTCAGGCCGATGCCCCCGCCTGCGCCACAGACAATTGCGCTTTTCCCTTTAAATGGCATGTGTCGTCAAACGGGCCCGGTTCAGCGGCAATGGTTTTACAGACCTGGAGTCAGCCGCACTACATTGGCCATTTATTATATGATGCCTACCTTCGATAGGTGTTGCGTGGGCATAGTACAGACGGGTTGAAGATGGATTGCCGCAGTCGCTCGATGGAATTCTGTATGAGGAAATAGTCACGTGAAAGAATTTTTTGGGTCGACGGGGTTTCTTTTTGTTGTGGTGGGTGCCGTTGTTCTCATATTACTCAACGAGTTGCGGAAAACGCGCAGTACCGGTCAGAAGGGCATGATGTATGCCTTGCTGATGACATTGGCCGCGGTTGTCGTCGCCACGGCAGTGGTGCTGTATTCATTCGAGATTTGAGATGGAAACACTCGCTAAAGTGAGGGAGGGTTATGATCTCTGGGCGACTGTTTACGATGATGACCAGAACCCGCTTCAGGCGCTGGAAGGTCCGTTGGTGCAGCAGGCCTGCGGCAATGTCCAAGGACATCGGGTTCTGGATATGGGATGTGGCACAGGGCGCCATGCGCTATGGCTGGCGCAAGCGGGTGCCGACGTGACCGGGATCGATTTTTCGGAGGCTATGCTTGCAAAAGCACGTGAGAAAACAGCGAGCTATTCGATTGATCTGATCGTGCATGATCTTCACCAGCGCCTGCCGTTTCAGGCGGGTGAGTTTGATCTGGTGGTCAGCGGACTGGTGCTAGAGCACATTGCCAATCTTACCTATTTTTTTTCCGAGATTGCCCGCGTGCTGGACAATCCAGGGCGGGCTGTTGTTTCCGCGATGCACCCGGCTATGTTTCTTCGGGATTCGCAGGCGCAGTTCACGGACCCGAAATCAGGCAAAAAAATTCGACCGGGTAGTCTGCCCCATCAGCTTTCTGATCTGGTGATGGGTGCAGGTTCGGCATCGCTCGAGCTGGCACATTTTTCAGAGCACTCGGCAGATGCGCAACTAACAGCGGATTTTCCGCGTTCAGAAAAATATGCTGGCTGGCCGATGCTGGTCTTGTTTCAATTTCGGGCTGTGGCTGCCCTGCAGGCTCAGGCGGGGGATTCTTGAATTCAACCAGCCCTTGTCCCCAACTCCTCGTCCCGTAGTTCACACATAAACCGGTAAGTACCAAGCTCTAGATCTGGAAAGGCGGGCTGCTGCAGTTGCCCTCTGATGTGCTCGGCTGTAGAACCATTCAATGCATGAGCAACCACGCACCATTCGATACGGGAATCACGACCGCGTATCTGTTCTTCGTGCCTGGGGTTGTCGTCTACAGGGTCTGAGTCGGGTGACAAGCGAACCCACACTTCGGAGCGCAGACATCCGGAAGTGCCATTCAGATGTTCAGCGATAGTTTTGAGGTTATCTTCATTTGCTGGCGTGTCTGAACGGGCTGTGATGACGTGACTGCCTTGCATTTCACCCACCCGGTGTATGCAGCTGCAGACCGTGCGGGATACGTTGATAAAAACACCCTGCATCACTTCGCGGGTCAGTATGGATGGGTTATCCAGCTGGTACAGGTAGGCCGCTGAAAACAACACCTCAGCCGATGTGGTCTCATAGTAGGTGAAGTATTTGGGGGCTCCGTCGACGGATTCATGACGACGGCCGAGCTTGAAGCCTGGGATACTCACACGATCATGAAGGTGCTCACCCTGATACCACTTTTCATACAAGAATTCTTCGCCGGTCTTACAGTCGTTCCAGAGTGCAAGAATACCTGTGGGGCTTTCTGTGCTCGTATCTCCCATGATTGGGTTGTCTCTTGATGGTGAAACTGAATAAATTGTGAATGGTGTGTAGTCAGGTTTAGCAACCTTGGTCAGCACTTAGGGTTGATCGGTGCGAATCGTATTTAGAGTTCTGTGATTTTTTTCTGGTTGTTTGAGTCCAGTGGGATATTGCACATTTCCAGATGCAGCCGACCGCCACCGCTATAGGGGTGGTTTAAGATCGTCTCCACATCGAGCTCTATGCCCAGCCCCGGCTCTGTCGGCGCTAGCATATAGCCCTTGTCCCAGGTTAGTGATCGGGTCAGCAGTTTTTCATGGAATTCAGTTTGAATCGTTTCAAGAATTAGGAAGCTGGGACTGCTGAATGCCACGTGCGCAGCGGCGGCATGGGCGATCGGACCACAATAAATGTGTGGTGCGACCTGGGCATTGAATAATTCGCTCAGGACAAAAATCTTCTTGGTCTCCCAGATACCACCGCTTCGGCCGATATCCGGCTGCAGGATAGACACACCGGCTTTTAAACATTCGTGAAACTCCTGTTTTGTCGTTAGCCGCTCGCCGGTGGCGACCGGGATGGTGGTGGCACTCGCCACTTTACCGATGGCTTGGATTTGGTCAGGAGGGCAAGGCTCTTCAAACCACAACGGGTCATAAGGTTCTAAACGCTTGGCCAGGCGGATTGCTGACGAGGTGGTCATCTGTCCGTGTGTGCCGAACAGGATGTCAGCGCGGTCACCAACGGCTTCTCGAATTCGCTTTACGCTGTATTCCGCCCGGGCAAGTTCGTGCAGCGAGAGTTCTCTGCCGCCTTGAAAGCTGTATGGCCCGGCGGGGTCTTGTTTGATTGCGGTATAGCCCATCTCGATATAGTCGAGTGCACGTTCCGCTGCGGCATCGCCGTCGTGATAAACATCATCGGTGTTGTTTTTAGAGTCGCCCTCGTCTCCAGGGTCTTTAGGGTACAGGTAGGTATAGGTTCGAAGGCGATCGTGAAACTGTCCGCCGATGAGGTTGTAGACCGGTTGATTCAGCGCCTTACCCAGAATATCCCACACAGCGATTTCCATGCCGCTGAAAACCCCCATCATGGAAACATCCGGTCGTTGTGTGAAGCCGGCGGAATAGACGCGCCGAAAGAGCATTTCCACGTTAAACGGGCTTTCCCCGGCGATATAGCGCTCGAACGTATCTTCCACCATCTGACAGGCAATATCTCCGGATACCGGTATGCCGTAACATTCACCGATGCCCTGGATGCCGTTATCGGTGGTGAGTCTGACGATGACCCAGAATGTGCCGCCGATGCCGGTCGGTGGTACCGTGGCCCACGTTTCAATCTGTTGGAGTTTCATGGATAATTTTGGCCGATTAATCTACGGGTGGTGAATGTTGATGGTTGTTACACAAAAACGCTTGCAAGACGAGAATAGAAGGCCTCCTCGGTTCTATGAATCTGTAAAGATCTCATCACATTATATTTAATTCACTCAGCTTGGGTTTTGAATTCACCGTAAACCCAAAATAGTCGAGAACAGTTTGGATGACCTTATCGGGTGATTTAAACAAGGTGCAAATATGACGATGCTCTCTCCCACGCAGTATGCGCAATATCAGCGTGAAGGTGTGGTCTTTCCCCTTAGGGTCTTGGACGCAGAGAAAGCTGGAATACTGGCAGGCCACTGTGACGTGTTGCAATCTCGAATGGGTCATTGGGTGGCTAGTCCACAGATATCTAAATCCAATCTGGTCAGTTGCGCGATGGCGGATGTCATTCGAAATGAGACACTCCTCGATGCAGTGGAGTCAATTATCGGGCCTGATATCCTCTGCTGGGCAGCAACGTTGTTTGCAAAACCCCCTAATTCCGGTGGCTACGTCGGCTGGCACCAAGACAGGACTTACTGGGGTCTTTCGCCTGAAGAACAGGTTGTCACTGCCTGGCTGGCGCTGACCGACGCGCACTATGACAACGGCTGTATGAGTGTGCTTAGAGGGAGTCACTTGCAAGGCAATCGTGACCATGAGATTGTTCCAGGCACTGAAAATATCCTCTTTTCAGGCCAGGAAGTAATTATCAAACCACATGAAAAAGGTCAACTCGTGCACGTCGAACTTGACCCCGGAGAGGCTTCGATTCATCACTCAAAAGCCCTCCATGGTTCAAATCCCAATACTTCAGACCGGCCGCGTATGGGTTTATCAATACAGTACATCAGTGCCAATGTGGTACAGCGCAATAACGGTGGCGTCGATTCAGCATCTGCGGTTCGGGGCAACACGGCGCACAGCAAACTCGAACTCGAACCTTCGCCGGAGAAGGATTTCGATACCCAAGGCATCAAGAACTGGAAGCGGTTTATTGCTAATCCGAGTGGTTTGGGCGCTACCGCTGATGCGATTCAGATTGAAGCATCTGGCCTTGAATGAGCAGAAAACACTATGCTTAAGCAAAGCGATTGCAAGCTCTAGCGTTGCATGGATTCCTGATTGTCGTAGATCGAGTCGGTGCCGGGTTCCTGTGGTAAATGGATCCGGAACGGTAACGCCGCCATGCGGCCTTCACGCACCGGCGCACCACGCAGTATTCGCGAATCGTATTCCTGCAGATCATAGCTTGAAAAAATGGGGAAGGCGTCGACTGCTGTATAGCTGAACAGCAGCAGTGGTCGGAGGGTGTTTGTGCTGCTGTTGCCCGAGGCGTGTAGGGTGCGGACATGATGAATCGTCAGTGAGCCGGCCGGTGCTATTAGCGGTACAGCCTTGTCTGCCAGGTCGCCGATGGCATCAGTATTGACACCACCGGTAAAAATACCATTGTGGTGATGATCGAACACCGGGCCTTTGTGGCTCCCTGGAATCACCATTAGTGGGCCGCACTCGGGTGTACAGTCTTCGATCAGAACACCCACGGCGAGGATATCGTCGTTGGTGTGGGGATAAAACGCCCAGTCCTGGTGCCAGTTGATCTCAGCATTCGTCCCGGGGTGCTTGAAGTTCAGTTTCGAGTGATCGAACCGAACCGTACCCCCCAGCAGCTCGCATACGGGATCCACAATCGTGCTGCATTCTGCGATCTGTTTGAATAGCGGATCCCGGATGTGGGGATCTTTGAGTCGTCTGACACGAGGATTGTCTGCTGAGTGCGACTGATCGAGGTCATAAATGCGGTTACTGGTTTGTACCGCACGCGATGCCTCGATGAAACGATCCACTGTATCACGCAGACTCGTGAGTACACTGCTGGGAATGGCCTGTTCGAGTAGCAGGTAACCGTTGTCTTGGTAAAAACTAATCTGATCGGCGGTTAATGCCATGTTCGACCTGTATGGCGGTTTAAGTGAATGTAATTCTACAAACTTTAGATCCGTGGGTCATAGGGAGTTGCTGTTCTGATTTTGTTGGTTGATCAGCCATTGTCAGAATCAGATGTCGAATCCTAGCCTCGGTTATCACAAGCAGCTCGCCATGGTTTGGGCAATGTCGCGCAAAAGGTTTAGGTATAAATCAGCACCCAGGGTGAGCCGGGCGCCGAGCGGGTCAATCACGCGGGTTCTGGCTTTGGTCCCATCGACGACGGTCGCGACGAGTTCTGGATTGAACTGGGGTTCAGAAAACACACACGTGATGTCCAGTTCTTCGACTGTTTGATGAATCTCTGCGATACGTGCTGGACTCGGGTCTGAGACATCCCCCATAGAAATCGAACCGGCTGCCAAGACATCAAATCGCTTCTCAAAATATTGATAGGCATCATGGTAGACAATGAAATCCGTACCGCGAAATGCCGCCAGTGTTGCTTCTATTTCAGAGATGACAGCGTCGATATCTGTCTTGCCTTGAGTGACATTGTCGAAGTAGATTTCGGAATTTTGGGGATCTATCTTCGACAACTCTGTCGCGATGACATCGAGCCAGGTTTTGCCGTTATCGGGATCAAGCCAACCATGGGGATCAACGTTCGCAGTGGGGTCGCTGTTTTGAGCTGTTGTATGTCCCTCTTCGTCACGTTTGGGCTCGTGATTGTGTGCTTCGAAGGTTGTACCTTCACGGTAGGGTCGTACTGTGGAGCCTTTAGTATCCATCAGTTCGATAACTTTGGCGTCTGCAGACAACGTTTTTAGAGCACCTTCGAGCCAGGGTGTTAGCCTGCTGTTCATCCAGAAGACGAGATCGGCTGCTTCCAGCGATGCCGCATTGGAAGGACGCAGCGAATAGGCATGTGGTGATGCCCCCCGGTTGACAATCAGATCGGGCATGCCAATTCCCGCCATCACCCGGGTGACTAGCGAATGTGTTGCTGGAATGTCAGTTGTCACCTGCGGTACATCAGCCGACACCATACCGGATAGCCACAATCCACAAATAGCAGTGCCCAGGATGGTTTTGATGATTAGACGCAGGGTGATCATGATTAAACGTATGTTATGATATAACATAACATAAGCTAATATAGATGATCCACCCGGATGTTCCTTGCTGGAAAAGGAGAGCACATGGATGCAATTGGTTTCGGGCAGCACAACCATGCTGAGTGCATTAGGCAGGGCTTGGATTCAGTCGATGCTCAGTGCAAAGCGGCGGGATTGCAGTTCACACCGGTACGCCGGCGCGTATTGGAAATGCTTTTGGCAGAACACCGTGCCCATGGTGCTTATGAAATTCTGGACAATCTTCGCGCCGAGGGTCTGGGCTCACAGCCACCAGTATCCTATAGGGCGCTGGAATTTTTAGTCAAAAATGGTTTTGCGCACAAGATCGAGCGGCTCAATGCCTTTATCGCCTGTGCTCACTTGGCGGAAAATCATGCGCCGGTCTTTTTGATTTGTCGTGCCTGCGATTCGGTTGCAGAAACCCACACCGATCTCACCCGGGGTGTGTTAGGTCGTGCTGCAAAAACAGCTGGCTTTCGGATTGAACGAACCGGGGTCGAGATTGAGGGCATCTGTACCGCCTGCCACGACGGGGGTGCGGCATGAGTTTGGTAGAGATTAGCAGCCTCGATATACGCATCGGCGGAAACACAGTTCTGCATGACGTGGCAATGCAGGTCGATCCCGGCGAGATCATTACCATCGTTGGCCCTAACGGGTCCGGGAAAACCACACTCCTGAGGGCGATCATCGGTGCAGTCAGACCGAGTGCCGGGAGGGTTAAGAAAAACTCCGGGCTGCGTATCGGCTACGTGCCGCAGCGTCTGCACATAGACGCAACACTTCCTATCACCGTACGGCGCTTCCTCAGCCTGCCGCGCCGAGTATCCGATACTGTTGCGCAGGAAGCGCTAACCGATGCAGGTGTGGGAAATCTGGCCAAGCGACAGATGTCAGGGCTTTCGGGCGGACAATTTCAACGGGTGCTGTTGGCCCGAGCCCTGCTTGGTCGGCCTGAACTTTTGCTTCTTGACGAAGCCACTCAGGGTTTAGATCAGCCCGGATCAGCTGCTTTTTACCGGCAGATTGAAACGGTACGGCAACGCCTTGGCTGCGCTGTGCTAATGGTCAGTCACGAGCTGCATGTGGTGATGGCCGCTTCGGACCGGGTGATCTGTCTGAATGGCCATATCTGTTGCCACGGCGCGCCTGGACAGGTAGCTACAGCCCCGGAATACCGAGCGCTGTTTGGCTCTGGAACACAGGGTGCGCTGGCGCTGTACCAGCACGAACATACGCATTCACACGATCACGAGGCCGCCGCATGAACTGGTTGGACAGTTTCCTCGTCCGCGCCTCACTGGCGGGTGTGGGTGTCGCGATTGCCGCCGCGCCACTGGGCTGTTTTGTCGTCTGGCGCCGCATGGCTTATTTTGGTGACGCAACAGCCCAGGCTTCGATACTGGGCATCGCCCTGGCGCTGGCCTTTTCGACTTCAATTTTCCTGGGCGTTCTGGTCGTATCGCTTCTAATGGCCGTAACGGTCTCGGCTCTCAGTGGGCGGGGCTACGCGATGGACACGCTGCTGGGTGTACTCGCCCATTGTGCGCTGGCTTTTGGTCTTGTGGCAGCTTCTTTCTTGTCTGGGGTGCGGATCGACCTGATGGCCTACCTATTCGGCGACATCTTGGCTGTTGGAAAGATTGACCTCGTCGTGATCTGGGGTGGTGCGGGATTGGTTTTGTTTTTGATGTGGTGGCGCTGGTCGGCGCTTTTGACTTCAACTTTGAATCCCGATTTGGCCCATGCCGCGGGGATCGACCCTCGCCGCGAACAGTTGATTCTGACTGTGGCGCTGGCGGTAGTGGTAGCGGTTGCCGTAAAGGTTGTAGGGGCACTGCTGATTGTGGCTCTGCTGATTATCCCTGCAGCCACCGCAAGGCCTTATGCGAAAACGCCCGAACAAATGGTACTGATTGCCACAATAATCGGCGGCCTGTCGGCGGTTGGCGGATTGCAAATGGCCTACAGTTTCGACACCCCCACCGGCCCCACTATTGTGTGTCTCGCTGCCGTGCTTTTTTTACTGTCAACTTTGGGTGGCCTGATCCGTGGTCGGGTCATGGGCTGAGACATGATGCACCCGAAGATATCCGAACTCCCGACCGCTAATAGATGTCTCTGACCATGTTCAGACACGTGATTACGCGCGCCAGCCGTGTAAGGCTATTATTGAGGGCATCAGTACAGCCGGGCTTGGGCTACCCAATTATATGTTGGCCTGCAGTCAACATGCAGACTACTTATAGTTTTGTACATTTACATCAGATAAATCAAACTCTAAGGAGACCATTCTTTCCACTGTAAAAAATTTAAGTCGAAGGTGACGTGATACGCCACATCCTCGATTGTTTCATCAAATAGAATAGATTTAGTTTCCTATAGCAAGTAGGCGCCAACTAGGATGGAATATTCACTTACTGAGTTTGGAGGAACGCTGAAATTCATGGTTGACTTTGTCAGTGGCTGGGGAGTCGCCAACAGGAGACAGATAAATCAGGCGCTAGGGGCACTCGGCCGTGTTTAACTGTCGGAACAACCAACTAGACAGCAGAAAAGGCAATACCGATATGAAAAGTACAATCACTCCTCAGTTTTGTGATACGGGTTTGGTGCTCCTTTCGTATCTATTATTATTTCCCCGAAGGGGTATCTCCAGATGAGTCTCAATGAGATCAAGGCACTCACCTTTGATACCGGTGGCACTATCCTCGACTGGCATACTGGGTTTGCCACGGCTCTTGGCAATGCTGGGAAAATCCACCAGATCGAAAGAGACTGGGGTGGAGTAGCCAATGACTTGCGACGTCGTTCACTAGGGAAAATGGTGAATTTGGGTGAGCACGCACCTCCTCAATACAACTTTGATGACGCGCACCGCATGGCCTTGGACGAGGTTTGTGTCGCAAATGGCTTAGATCCGTTTACTGAGAAAGAGCGCTACAGTATTTGGTGGGACGCAGTACATAACCTCACAACATGGCCGGACTTTCCCGCCGTGCTGCCAAAACTCGGCCAACGATTCATGTGTGTCTCTTTCACCATTCTAAGTTTCCGGATTGTTATGGACACTGCGAAGAGAAATGGGCTGAGTTGGGATGCGGTGCTATCGTGTGAGGCAATCGGGAAATACAAAGTACTGCCTGAAGCTTACGAGAGGACAGCACACTACTTACAACTCGAGCCTCACCAATGTTGCATGGTGGCCTGTCACAATTGGGACCTGGATGCGGCGAAGGCTGCTGGCTTCAAGACAGCCTTTGTCCGACGTCCCGATGAATGGGGGGAAGAAGGCCCACCTGATTCCGAACCGAACCCTAAACATGACTTAATTGTGGATAATTTTCCGGCTTTAGCTCAAGCGCTTGGGGTCGACACCTGACATTTCCCTCGGTAGTAACCGAGTACGTCAGAAAATTCATCTAATTTGTCGCAGCCTTACATCTGTCAATGATGTCTGTTGTTGAGATAGCTGGTGTGTATGCCACAGTTCGGTATATACCCATCTCAATGGGGACCTTGTACATACGGTTTTCGAGTTCTTCAGAAAGATCGTCACTGTGAACCACCAGATCGATCTGATGGCGCTTAATCCAGTTGTGATCAATAGCGAACGGAGCATCGCCGATGACTTCGTCCACATAACGACAACCCTTGACGACCGCAATCCTTTCAGCCATCGAAAGAATCGGCAATCGCTTATAGGAATTTACGATTTTATCAGCGTGAATCCCAACCAGAAGGAAGTTACCGTATTCCCTGGCTTTTTGGAAGAAGTTGACGTGGCCATAATGAAACAGGTCAGCAACGGCGTCTACATATACGCGTATGATTGTTCTCTCCTCAAGGTAAAGAAAAATTTAAGCTGAATGTGGTTTGCCGGTCTCTGGTATCAAGGCATTACGCCTGCCCGAGGGAATCGCAGGATTGGGGGTATAGACATAATTCAAGCCGGGGACCAAGCGTTCGCCATACAAAACTTCCCGGTGATCGTCATAGACGATAGAGACTACATAACTACCCTTCACGGGCAGGTTGAAGAAAACCCTGTATCGCTATCTGTGTTGGCATTTTCCAATCCGGTCAACACCGTTGTTGACGCGATGCCAATCTGTGCCTGATCAACTGGCAAGCCATCAAGATCGAGGACTCTGAGATAGCCGGTATGTGACGACTGTACAAAGCGGTTATTAAGGGACATCGTCCTTCTATGCTCTGGTGGAATAATGCTCTGATCGGTCAATTCCAGCACAGTCGATTCAAATACGCCGAATTCCTTTGGAACACGCCAGTCCGGACCATACCGGAGCCTGAGATAATCCTCGGCCGGATTGGGAATCAGAAACGTTTCGCCAAGAAAATCAATCTCTTTAAGGTCCGTGTGTAAGTTGACAGGAATCTGGATGACTGGATACTGGTAAATACTTTCCCCAATGATGCGATAACAGTTCCAGTCAATCGGTACACCGTATTGTTTCATCTCGACGCAAATACCGATCTCGCTGACGATCACGTCTGGGGTAAAGCCTTTCTGGCTGAACAGGTCGACCGCCTCGTATACCTGCTCCTCGGTAAGGCCGTGCAACCCGATTACCGAGCCCACATCCAGATCATCGTCCCAAGCGATCAGGCAACCCTCTCTGACTGCTCCCAGACAGGTACCATGCCGCAAAAAGAACACAATGCCGAGTTCGTCCAGAATTTGCTTGGCTTCTTTCAGTACCGTTTCCGCAACGGTCATCCCCATTGGTTTATAAACAGTTGCGTTCATGCGCAGTGATCGACTTAGATATAAGCACTAAATTCGCGAAGATAACGACTTAATCCGAATCACGTTATTGGGGTTGCGGCACAATTCGAATATAGGGTTTTGGCGAGTCCCAGCCGTCAGGATATTTCTCTTTAGCCTCATCGTCAGAAACGGCCGGTACGATGATGACATCCTCGCCTTGCTTCCAATTGACGGGCGTCGCGACCTTGTGTTTCGCCGTCAGCTGACAAGAATCAAGAATGCGCAAGATCTCATCGAAGTTGCGACCCGTGCTCATGGGGTACGTCACCATCGCTTTGACCTTCTTGTCGGGTCCAATGAGAAAAACAGACCGCACGGTCTGGTTATCGGCCGGCGTTCGATCCTTGGCCTCTCCACTGGCATTGGGATGCAGCATATCGTAGAGCTTTGCGATCTTGAGATCCGTGTCGCCAATCAGCGGATAATTCACGGCGTGTCCTTGGGTCTCTTCGATGTCTTTGGACCATTCGGCGTGGTCACCCACCGAATCGACACTCAAACCGATAATCTTGCAGTTGCGCTTTTCAAATTCCGGTTTGAGTCGCGCCGCATAACCCAATTCCGTGGTGCAGACCGGCGTGAAATCTTTTGGGTGTGAGAACAAAATGGCCCAACCTTCACCGATCCACTCGTGAAAGCTGATCGATCCTTCGGTGGTCTCGGCTGTAAAGTCTGGGGCGTCATCGCCTATGTGTAATGCCATGTCAAACCTCTCTTAAACGTGTCAATATTGTCTATCCCGCATCGCTTGATAGTTGGTCCGATCATTCTAGTCGATAAGATACCCAGTAAAAACAGTACGATAAGGGATATATTTCATAAAAAGAACAGTTTTCCATACCCGGTAGGCTAACTAGGATGATCATCGAGTGTTTCAAGTCCATCTTTCAAGTATTTAACCTGTCGATCTAGTTCAATCTCTTAATCTCGGTTGCTATCAGTTGATCACCCTCAAGCGGATATCGGACGAATATTGGCTGCGCTACGGACAGAACCGCCCACTCCAAGGTCGATAAAACAGCGTCCTCGATCGAAAAGTGACCGGGTGTCCGGTCTCGCCATCACTGATGGTCACAAGGCCTATCTCGATTTCTACGGTAATTGTTTTAGAGCAGACCACGAAGGGCAGATCGTCGAGTAGGCGGGTAGAGACCAGGAGGAGGTGCTGGTGCACCGATTCGATTTTCAGAAGGTGAAAAAATTCCGAGACTTCTGGGCTGTGTTCCGGGATCACCGGCCAGACTTGTACGGTGCCTTGACCACGCTGGACGGTGGTTGATGTTCCGTATAACTGAATATTGAAGGGTGGGTTTATCCCAAAACTGGGCGCTGGATCTCTCCCATATTTTATTGTTTTACGAACAGTGTGAAATTCGGATCTCACTTCTGTCGTAAATCAAAAAGAAATGGCGCGCCCGGAGGGATTCGAACCCCCGACCACTGGTTCGAAGCCAGGTACTCAAATATGCACTTCAACCTATAAAACTAGGGATAAGTCTACTACGGCTCTCCCATAAATTTTAGAGTTTCAGGGAGTTTTACTACTAGTTTTGGGAGTTTCTAAGACTTTAGTGGGACAACGGTGTGACTACTGTTGGCTTCAATCTGTAGTACTTAGCAGTAGTTGAAGTGTCAGCATGATGGAGTTTCTTGGATGCTTGACCTAACTCATCCTCAGACCCAACATAGTCCAAGGCTTACAATAATTAGAGCAATGCGTGTGGAAACAAAAACAATTCCCAACGCAACACTAGGTGCGTTCTGCGAAGAAAATCATGTTGCACTCATGCACACAAGCCGAGGCGTACTCGACGGCCTCACATTCGCTACCAAAGATGTGTTTCATATAGCTGGTTCACGGACAGGTTTCGGGAACCCTGACTGGATTCGAACTCATAGTGCAGAAAAAACGACTGCTCCAGTTGTCAAAAGCTTACTTGATGCTGGAGCGGATATGCTCGGACGTACTTTGACCGACGAATTGGCATATAGCCTATCTGGAGAAAACTTCCATTATGGGACACCTATAAATTCTGCGGCACCGGACCGCATTCCAGGAGGCTCTTCAAACGGGTCTGCAGCTGCCGTGTCTGGCCAAGTAGTTGATTTTGCGCTAGGCACAGACTGTGGTGGATCAGTGCGATTACCTGCAATCTACTGTGGAATAATGGGTATAAGACCCACACACAACCGCATTACAACTGATGGTGTGATCCCTTTCGCTCCTTCCTTCGATGTTATTGGGTGGTTTGCCTCTGACGCGACGATATTTGAAGAGGTTGGTAGCGTTTTACTAGACCAACCAGCGATGTCGCTAGATGTCAAACGGTTAATAATCGCAAAAGATACTTTTCCCCTAGTAGATTCTTCGGTAAATGAAGTCTTGAAGCCAATAATAAAATCGTTAGTTGATAAATTCGAACTAACAAAGGAAATAAATGTTAGCCAAGATAGACTAGCCCATTGGTTCGAAATATTTCGGACTATTCAAGGATCTGAAATCTGGGCCAATCGGAAACAATGGATTAAAGAGTTTCATCCGGTTTTTGGGCCTGGTATACGCGAACGGCTTGAATGGGCATCGACGATTGACTCACAAACAATTTCCTGGGCGCACTCAGAATATGTTGAGATTAACAATTATCTCACCAATCTTCTCGAGCCAGATGAAATCTTATGTCTCCCGACTTCACCACGAGTTGCTCCACTAAGCGGTACTGAAACAAATACACTTGAAATCGTATATCGGACTCAAGCAATGAACTTATTGTGCATCGCAGGACTTGGTGGCTTACCACAGATAAGTCTCCCACGAGTTACCCAAGGCGGATTACCGCTTGGATTATCATTTATTGGTGCCCCCGGTTCTGACATGAATCTACTCGCCTTGGCAGTTAATCTGGTTTCCCAACCAAGTTTCTGATCGACTCCTACAAACTGTCCTCAGGGTCGTCACTGGGCGGGGCGAGCTGATGTACGCCTGCTGCCTTGGCCATGTGTTTCCAGACCACGGAAAAATCCTTACGACCCAGACCCGCCGTTCGTCCGCTCTGGTACACCTGACGCGCCAGTCCCGCGACAGGTACGGGGACACCCACATCGTCGGCGAGAGCCAGTGCCAGGCCAATGTCCTTGTACATGAGATCGAGCATAAAGCCAGGCTCATGCTGGTTTTTCAGGACCGTATTTGGAAAATGGTTCTGAAGTACCCATGTGTTGCCGCTGCTGGTCCCAACGACCTCGACAATCGTCTCCATCGAGAGACCCGCTTTCAGTCCTGTCAGAAAAGCTTCCGAGGTGGCGATCATTGAAATCCCGGTGATCATGTTGTTGACCAGTTTGACCTTGCCCCCCATGCCGGCTTCACTGCCGGCATGAATCAGCTTATTGCCCATCACCGCCAGCACCTCGCGACAGCGGTCAAGCACGGCGGCAGGGCCACCAATCATTATCGTCAACGTGCCGTTGATGGCACCTGTCTCGCCACCGCTCACCGGGGCGTCGATCATCTGCCCTCCTGCAGAATCAATCTCCAGCGCGAGTCGCTTTGATACCATCGGATCTATCGTGCTCATATCGATGACGAGGTGCTCGTCGCGAACCGCAGACAGCAGTCCCTGTGCGCCCAACACAACCTGTTCCACGTCTGCCGAACCCGGCAGCATGGTGATTACCGCCTCGCACTGACTCATCACCTCTACGGGATGTTCCGCCCGGACTGCACCTTCGCCGACCAGTTCCTCGACAGCTGCTGCATTCACATCGAGCACCGTGAGTTCGTATCCTGCCTTGAGCAGGTTTTTCGCCATCGGCTTACCCATCATGCCGACACCTATGAATCCAAGTCTCTTCATCGTGCTATTCCCCCTCATTCGTAATGGCGGGCAATCCAGAATTCATCAGAGCCCAGATTGCGACCGTGCACTGAATCTGAACTGATAGGTCAACGGACAGCTCGCCAGCCTTACGAGTCTACCCGTGTCGCGATCTATGGTGGGTCGTTATAAAAGGGCGTTATTGCCTTGGCATGCGCCTACATAGGAACCATCAAATTAGCGCTGAGAACCAGCTGAAATACCGAAGTTATTGGAGGATTCGGTAGTTATTGGACACCCTACCTTTTTGTAAGGTGACCTAACTCCTTGATTTAATGGCGCGCCCGGAGGGACTCGAACCCCCGACCACCTGGTTCGAAGCCAGGTACTCAAAAGCGCACTTAAATCTATAAATACAGGGATTATTGTAAACGAAGGTTCCCAAATGAATCAGAATTTCTAAGAGTTTTACTACTACTGTTAGAGGTTTCTCTAATTCTTTTGGGAACTTTATGGGGCTACGACTGTTGGGTTTAATCTGTAGTATTTGGCAGTAGTTGAAGTGTCGGCATGACCGAGCATCTTGGATGCTTCATCCATTTCTATAGGTATAACTATATCCATTTAATGCTGGCGCACCACCAAGATGGGCATACAAAACTTTTGAGCCAGAGGGAAAGTAACCTTTGCCGATGAGATCAATCATACCTTGCATTGACTTCCCCTCATAAACAGGGTCAGTGATCATCGCCTCCATTCTGGCTGCAAGTCGAATTGCATCATTCGTTTTATCACTAGGTACGCCATAACCTGGGTAGGCGTAATCTGGATTTATGTGAACATCTTTGTCAGTGATTTCTTGCCCTAACTCAATTAGCTTCGCAGTGTTTTTTGCTATTTTCGTAACCTGTGTCCTGGTCTGATCAATTGTCCCTGATGCATCAATACCAATGACTTGGCCTGAGCGCCCGTCGGCCTTAAATCCAACAATCATTCCCGCATGAGTTGATCCGGTCACTACACAAACGACGACATAATCGAACTGAAAACCGAGTTCTTTCTCTTGTATTCTCACTTCATCAGCAAACGCAACATATCCGAGTCCGCCATATTTATGGACCGACGCACCCGCGGGGATACCGTACGGTATTCCACCTTCTGCTCTAACTGACTCAATTGCTTCTTGCCAGCTTTCTCTAATCCCGATATCAAACCCATCGTCCACGATGCGAGAATCAGCTCCCATTAGTCGGGTCAGGAGAATATTTCCTACACGATCATAAACCGCGTCATCATGTGGCACCCAGCTTTCCTGTACCAGCCGACATTTCATACCGATTTTCGCAGCTGTAGCTGCAACCATACGAGTATGATTGGATTGCACACCGCCTATGGATACTAGCGTATCGGCTCCGGAAGCCAGCGCATCAGGCACAATGAATTCTAATTTCCGCAATTTATTCCCTCCCATTGCGAGGCCCGAATTGCAATCATCCCGCTTTGCGTAAATCTTAACGCTGCCGCCACAGGCGTTTGTAAGTCTGGGCAAGTACTCAATGGGTGTGGGGCCAAACGTTAATGGATAACGCTCAAATTTTTCGGTTAAATTCATAATTGGTTCTCTAATACCAAGTCTTTACAAGATTAAGACTGCAGCAACCGAAATCTCCCTAATTACAAATAGAGCAATCTAAGAAATACGAGAGTCACTGGCTATAAAAACAAGGATAAGTCTACAACGAACCTCCCATTTAATTCAGATTGTCTGTAAATTTTACTGCTACCTTTTGGATTAGTTTTTGTTTCAATGGGATAAAAGAGCTACGATGTATGACTGGTAAGTTAAAGCAACCCAACTGGGTATGGGTACCTAGCGTGGCGCTAAGTGAATTAATACGCGAGATAGTTCGACAGTGAGAACCGTATCGTGATGCCACCGGATATGGAATTAACTGGTCAACTCCCAAGTAATACTGTCTACAACTATTCGGAGGCCAAGCATGATTGATACAATCGATAGAACAATGTTTCCTGAATTTTCATCACAAAATACAGCCTTACTCGTCATAGACATGAGCCTTGATTTTCTGGCAGATGGAGCTCCATTTGAAACTCAGGAGGGTCGCCAAATGATGCCAAAGCTAATCAAGTTGATTCGCCGTTGTCGCGAAATCGAGCTTCCTATCATTTATATCAACCATGTACACCATCCGGGTGCCAAAGACATGGGAACTCTGGGAAAACGTTTTCCGACAATTCGTCAAGGTAAGGCTTTGCGGGCAGGTAGTGAAGGTGTCCAAATCTGGCCAGAAATCGCTCCACAAGCGGGTGATATTGTGATGGAGAAAATCCGTCAGTCGGGTTTTATGTATACCAGACTGGAAGCCACACTCAAGGAGTTAGAAGTGAAAAATATTTTGGTGGCCGGAGTCGCAACTGGAGCCTGCGTCGAGTGTACTGCTCGAGATGCCGTCGCTCGAGATTATTCGGTGATTGTGCTAAGTGATGTTACCTCGGCATCAGGATTGCCCGATCTTGGATGGGGAGAAGTCGACTCCGACACATTGCAGCGTGTGTTTTTGACAAATTTTGCGTATCACTTTGGCAAGGTAGCGTCAACCAACGAACTTCTCAACGGTCCTCTTGCTATTACTACTTTAAAACAGGCCTAGAGCAACAAACTAAATTAATACGGTTGAAACTTAACTTTTAAGGAGGCAAAAAATGGAGCGCCGGCTCGAGCTTTCAAGTGGTCATAAGGTCTGGACAAAAACTGTGGGTGACGGGCCGGGACTTCCTCTATTGCTGCTCCATGGCGGCCCCGGCGCCGGGCATGATTACCTGGAACCGCTCGAAGCACTTGGCTCCGACCGTCCGGTGATCTTCTATGACCAGCTCGGCTGTGGAAAATCGGAAAAACCCGAAAACCGCGCGTTGTGGACCATCGAACGCTTCGCCGACGAGGTGCAAGAGGTTCGTGACGCACTTGGTTTTGAGCGTTGCCATATCCTTGGCCAGAGCTGGGGCGGATGGCTCGGTATCGAATATATGCTTCGGCAACCGGCCGGGCTGCAGAGTTTTGTGCTGGCCTCGACCTCATCATCGATCCCGCAATTCTCCGCCGAATGCGACCGGCTGATTTCCGAGCTGCCGGAAGAGCACAGAAAGGCGCTGGAATACCATGGAGCTCGGGGCGAGTTCGAGCATGAAGCATATGCTGCGGCGGAGGAGGTTTTTTATGGCCGCCATTTGTGCCGGCTGGAAGAATGGCCGGATTGCATGTTGCGTTCGGTCGAAAATCTGCATCACAACACGGTCTATGAATCCATCAACGGACCGAATGAATTCACTACTATCGGAAATCTGCGTTACTGGAACCGCACACCAGATCTGGCTCAGATCAAGACCCCGGTCCTGATCACCTGTGGTCGCTATGATGAGCTGGGCCCCGCCTGCGCCGCCACGATGCAGGCAGGCATCCCCAACGCAGAGGCAGTGATCTTCGAGGAATCAGCCCACGTCGCCCATATCGAAGAGCCAGAAGCCTACAGAAAGCGCGTTTCGGAATTCTTAGCGCGAAATGACGAGTAGGGTAACGTCGTTTATGCTGATTCCCAAATGATAGACAGGGCCTTTTTTACACCGGGGTTGCGGTACTGACGGTAATTACCGTGTACGTCAGCGAGTGTTTCTGCGGCTGACATGGAATTTATTTGGGAACTTTTGGCTTATTTGGGAACTCCTAGATTTTCAAATCGCTCTAAGTCCTTGATTTAATGGCGCGCCCGGAGGGACTCGAACCCCCGACCACCTGGTTCGAAGCCAGGTACTCAAATGCGCACTTCAATCTATGGTTATCGGCATTATTGCACAACGATTCTCCAATTAATTTTGGAGAATTGAAGAGTAATCGCCCAGAAACAGCTAGAACGTTAAGAGTTATTGGAGGATAAAGGAGTAACTACGGTGGGCTTCAGTCTGTAGTACTTAGCAGTAGTTGACCTGTCAGCGTGACCGAGCCTGTCGGCAGCTTCCTGTAAATCCCCTTCAGAGCCAACCAAATTTCTGAGCGACCTCTCTGAGAATCTTATCTCTTTAGGAAACCACTTCATCCACCTTGCCCACGAGGACGAGAATGCTGTGGTGTATCTACCATTGACGAAGTACAACTTACCTTGCTGCGTATTGAAGAGATGAATAGAGGAGGGCGGTATAGCTTTTAGCTGGCTAATTACTTTTCTCAGTTCAGGTGTCCACTTATACAACGTAGTTTTACCAGAAGAATCTTCGGTCTTATGATGCGTCACCAATAATCCTTCTGATGTTATGTTCCTGACTGTAAGCAGTAACAGATCAACCTGCCTCAAGCCCGTCATCAGCTTCAGCTTTACATAGCATTGCAACCATGGAACTGCCTTTGGAAGCATGTCTTCAACTTGCTCTATAGACTTAGAGAATGAATCTATCTGAGCAGCAACATCTACCTCTGCTGGAGATGGAACTTCAGGAGCGAACTTCTGCTCATCAACAATATCCTGCACAATGTCTTGATAATCGTATGTTGTAGGTTTCTCAGGCCAAGTAATACCACCAGTTGCTTCTTGGGTAAGTAGGTCTTTAGGAGTTCCAAAGGTAATCATTGGAGTACCGTCTGAAAGGCCAATACCCCAGCTGGGTTTCGTAACTTGTGCTGTATACGGTTGTAGTAATCCTGTAGTTGGTACTGATATAGGTGCTAGGTAGCTATAACCTAACTCGCACAACCTTCTCTCTTCTTCGTTCATAGTCATTCTCCTTTTGATTGACAATAGGGATTCGTGCCGATGCCTGAGCAACAGCTGCTAAATGTAGTAATGGGTTAGTACAGCGAGGGAGTCAGCCGATCATATCTAAGAAATTAGTGCCTTCGACCTCACGGAGGATGGCAATCGTGTTAGCGGAGGTTTCATCCCAGCTTAACTCGCCTTCAGGACGAGGCTCTCCAAGAACATCTGATCTGAAATTCTGTAGTGGCTTACCCATCATATGGACAGCGACAAGACATTGCGCAAAATCGATCCGCAAGTCCTGAACGTTGTTAGCATGAACTGCAAATGCGTCGTGTACTGCTATGACTGGATACTCTGCCTTAGCCACAACCATGTGGGCTAAAGATGCGTCAACACTATGGACGAGGTTGGCTTGCAGCCCTAACTTAACTTCATTGTTATGCAGCCTAGGAGTTACATGTCTTGCGCTTAACTGAATTCTTCTACGTCGTTCCTCCTTCGACTTCGGTACTCTAAACTGTATCTTGTCTGTATAGACTGGTCGGAAGTGAACCTCAAAACCACTCATGGTTGCCCATGCCAATTCTCCATCTTGAGGTAAGCCCCATTGCTCGATTACTTCCTTCATCTCCTTACGGAAGGTTTTAATTGTCGGCACAACTGCCTCTACTCTGCGGATACCTTCCCTAGCTAGTGCAAGCAGTTGCATATGATGAATGATGTCCGCGTAGGACCATTCCAACTTTTTATCATCTTTGAGTTCTTTGACCTTCTCGATTGCAGTTTTCTTTGAGTAGACCTGTCTAGCTGCGTCAACCGCATCTTCTTCAGATGGGTTGTCTATGCTTTCCGACTCTCCCGCAGGTACCCAGTCCTTCAGGAACGGTATTTTTGATAACTCTTCCTCAGCTATCCTCTCTGCGCCTGAGCCATAACATCTGGGTACAACAATCTTCTTCACGACCTTCCGCTTCTGCGTACCTGAAAGACCAGCTACATACTTATCCTCCCAATCTGTAGCGATCTGGTTATAGAAGTCGGACTCAACAACAAGGTTACATATCTCTGCTACATCTCTATCCCCATAGAACAATGCTAAGTGCTGTATAACACTGTTCGTCTGGTCTACTTCTATGGGTAAATGACTAATAAATCCTTTCTTACGGATCATCCGTTTCTTAGTCGTCGCGTCGCGTAACTCCATACAGGCTCTAATAAATAGGAACGG